>USJN01000021.1 GCA_900554945.1 uncultured Coriobacteriaceae bacterium
CCCTCACGCGAGTTCGAGAGAGGAAACGGGGTCTCCAGGGACAAAAAGACGCGATATGCGAGTCCTAATCGTCAAGTTGGATACTTGAAGCTGACGACTTTCAACAAAACCCCAGGTCGCGAAAACCGGCCAGCAGGCTAGACCTTGCGATTCTCGATTGCAGGCTCGCATATCGCGTCTTTTTATCCACGACTTCCCGATTCCGCTGCAATTCGCAAGAGTCAACCCCAATAATGATCAGGAAAAGCCGAGGGGGCGCTAGCACACGCGGTTTACGAGGTCTTCCCCTGCCGCAACACGCGCGATGTTCTCCCAAATGCCCCGATGGGCGCGGTAGAACATGCCTTCCGCAACGCCTCCCACGTGCGGCGAGAACACCACGCGCCTCGACGCGACGGCAGAAAGGTTCACGAGAGGATTATCGCAGGTCACCGGCTCGGGCGTGAGCGTATCGAGCCCCGCGGCTGCGATGCTTCCCTCTTCGAGCGCCGCAACAAGCGCCTCCTGGTTCACGATGTCGCCGCGCGCCGTGTTCACAAGCACGCCGTCGGGGCGCATCTTCGCGAGGAACTCCCCGTCGACCATGCCACGCGTCTCATCGGTCACGGGAACGTGCAGGCTCACGATGTCGCAGGTGGCAAGCAGGTCGTCAAGGCTTGCGAAGCGAACACCCAGCTCGTTCTCGAGACCCTCGTCGAGCGGATGGTGCTTGTTGTAGAGCATCTTGCAGCCCCAGGGACGAAGGTAGCGAGCAGTCGCCTGGCCGATTGCACCGAAGCCCACGAAACCGACCGTGCAATCCCCCAGCTCGCGAAAGCCCTCCACCATCATGCGTTCCTTGAGGGCGATCTGGCGACCCTCGCGAACCGCTCTGTCGCCTTCGAGCGCACGCCTTAAGCACATGAGCATGAGCATGACAGCCTGCTCGGCGACGGTCCCCGCGTTCACGCCCGCGCAATTGCACACGGCAATGCCCCGAGCGCGCGCCGCGTCCACATCGATCGCGTTGAACGCCACGCCCTCGGAATGGATGAGCTTGAGATTCGGCATGGCCGCGATGAGCTGCGCGTCTATCGGGCTTATGGCGTCGGCGACGATGACGGAGGCATCGGGCGCGAGGGCGATCAGGTCGTCGTTCGCGGCGCCCCGCTCGACGCACACGAGTTCCACCTCGCGCGTAATCGTCAGGTCAGGCAGATATTTGCGCGTGCGCGCCTCGCTCCCAACGGTCAGAACCAACATGTAAGTCCCCTTTCGAGTCTTGCGGCAAGCCGCTACAGCAAGCCCATCCACTGCCAATACGGCACGGAGACCGCGAGCCCCACAAGGCAGGTCACAAGATAGACCCCGCAGTACTTGGCAAGTTCTGAATGCTTCGCCATCTTACCATCGACCGCATAGAACGCGGCAAGGTATATCGGGCTTTGATATTTCGCGAACCAAGCGATGACGAGCGCGTACGCCGAGAATCCGAGTACCCACGGGTTCACGCCCACACTCGCCGCCATCGGCACAAGGAACGCCATGAGCAGATTGAGGTACGCCACCTCGGAAACGATGAGGAACCGAAGCACCACCGTGATCACGCCGATCCCAAGCACGAGCAGATACGGATTGCCCGCAAGCGCCTGGAAGGCAGGGCCGCACGTCTGCATGACCCAATCGTTGAGCCCCGCCTCGGCGAACACCGACCCCAACCCGAGCGCGATGCCGATGAAGAGGAGCGACGTCCAGTTCACGCCCGACTTGAATGCAGGGACATCAATCACTTTCAGCACGAACATGGCGACGAGCGCCGCAAGACCGACCGCCATGGCGGACACATGGTGGAACGGCTCGGTCGCCCACAAGACGACGGTGACGAGGACGATGGCGAGCATGCGCTTCTCCACCACCGAAAGCGACCCCAGGCCATCGGGAATCGGCTGGTTGTCGCTCAAGTCCGTCCCTCCGCGCGAGGACTGTTTGAGCGACTGGGCGTTGCCGGGTGCGCCGACGGTCTCAGAACCAGAAGCAGCCTTCTCCCCTCGCCCGTATATCCCCATGATCAAGAAGTAGTTCAGCACGAGCACGACCACCAGCCACGGCAACGCCGCCACAAACCACGACGCCATATTAAACTGCTCCTGCACATCGGCAGGCAGAGTCGCCATGAGCGCATAACCCGTAATCGACGCAGACACGATCGTCGGCGCGACCGTGCGAATGCCCACGAGCATCGCCGCAAACAGCCCGGTCGCACGCTTGCCCTGACGCTCATAGCCCAGCTCGTCCCCGATATTCATGGCAAGCGGGGCAAGCATGGCGCCTTTGACGGCGAGGCTTGGAATCAAGGGGCCGAGAACGGTTCCCGTGACGAGTTGGGCGATGACTTGGCATCGAAAGGTACGCGGAAACTTGCGCACGATCGCCAAGGCGATGCGCTTCATAAGACCGCTCGTCTTCATGCCGACCCCGAGCGTAAAGGCCGAAAGCAGCAACCACCAGGTGGAGGATGCGAACGTCGAGAACGTCGCACCAACGGAAATGCCTGCGACCACAACGAAGAGTACCGCCATCACCATCGCAGTGACGAACTCGGGCAGAACGCCGGTAATCCACCACACGATAGCCATGATGAGGATGCCGAGCACCGCCGTTGCCTGATAGGACAGTCCCGGAATCGGGCAGGTCGCGATAAGGACTGCCGCCGCAAGCGCACCCGCCGCAGCACATCCCAGCTTGATCCTTCGCTTTGCTTCCTCTTTCACCAGCACACGCTTTCCCTCGCAATTGACGCGGTCAATCATACTCCCAAACGAAAGAGGCGACGCGATTCTCCTCGCGCCGCCTCTTGATTATCTTAATTCGGAACGCACCTTGGGAACACACCTTGGAAGGCGCCTTAGAGCATGGCCTCCTCGACGATGCCCTCGATGAGCCGGCAGAACTTCGGTTCCGCCTCTTTGGCAACCTCGAAGACCTCGGTATCGCTCGGGGAAGATCCCTCCACGCCCGCCGCCATGTTCGACACGAGCGAGATGCCGAGCACGCGCATGCCCACATGGCGAGCTGCGATGACCTCCTCGCACACGCTCATAGCAACCGTGTCGGCGCCCCATGCGCGGAATGCGCGAATCTCTGCGGGAGTCTCGAAGCTCGGCCCCAAAAGCCCCAGGTACACACCCTCCTGAACCGCGACGCCGCGCTCATCTGCGACCTTGCGGGCAACAGCGCGCAGCTCAGGGTCGTACGCGTCGGTCATCGAGAAGAAGCGGAACGCAATGCCGTCGGGCTCGGTGCCCACAACGGGGTTGCGCCCAGTGAAGTTGATATGGTCACTCATGATGCAAAACTCGCCGGGGGCATAGGTCTCGTTGACGGCACCCGCCGCGTTCGTTGTGATGAGCGCACGCACGCCCAGAAGATGCATGAGCCAAATGGGGAACGCGACCTCCTGCGGCGAATTCCCCTCGTATCCGTGCAGGCGACCCTGCATGGCGAGCACGCACTTCCCACCGAGCTCGCCGCACACGAAGCGGCCCTTGTGCCCCGTCGCCGTGCTGCGCTTCATATGGGGAATCTCGCCGAACGGGACGATGATGGCATCCTCAATCTGCTCGGCCAGGGGGCCGAGCCCCGATCCGAGCACAATGCCGACCGCGGGCTTGCGATCGCCGAGGCGCTCCCTCAGGACCCCGGCGGCTTCTTCGAGGTTTGCCTTGAGCACGTTATCAGCAGACATGTACGCTCCTCACCATAGTAGACATAGTCGAATAGCGCTATTCTACCGCAAAGAGAGCGACCGCCGAAGCTCGTGTTGCGCGAGGTGCTAGCACTCCGGCTTTCGCGCCGTGAGAACGCGCGGCCGACCAGCGAGGTCGGCGACGATGCGCACATCGGAGAAGCCCGCCGTGCGCGCCAAAAACGCCGCCTCGTCAAGGCAGGTCTCGTGAAGCTCGAAAGCGCAGCCGCCACCGGGACGCAGCGCCTGCCGGCACCATTCGATCTCGCGGCGGAACACATCGAGCCCGTCGGCACCCCCTTCGAGGGCAAGCGCGGGCTCGAAGGCCGCGACCTCCTGGGGGATTTCCGCCATGACGGCGGTGGGAACGTAAGGCGGATTGGAAACAACCAGGTGAAGCTTGCCAATCGCCGCCTCGGGAACCCCCGCCGCAAGGTCGCATTCGACGACGCGCACGCGGTCGGCAAGCCCGAGCGCATCCGCGTTCTCGCCCGCGAGCGCAACGGCGTCAGGAGAGATGTCGGTGGCGATGACGCGCGCGTCGGGACGCTCGTAGGCGATCGAGCACGCGATGCAACCGCTCCCCGTGCACAAATCGGCCACGAATAGCGTTTCGGCAGCGGAATCGCCCGAGGTGTCCGCGCCGTCCGAAGCGAAGCCTTCCGCTTCGCCAAGCGCATCGACCACCTGGGAAAACGCATTCGAACCGTCGCCCGCTTCCCCATCGGCTGCCTCCGCCGCACGCAGAAGATCGCCCTCCCAGGCACCGATTTGCGAGTCGCGCGCCACACGGCGGCCGGCGGGAGGCAAAAGCGAGAGCGCCTCGCTCACAAGCACCTCGGTCTCAGGGCGCGGGATGAGCACGCCCGGGCGCACCTTCACCGCAATATGGCGGAACGCAACCTCACCGGTGATGTATTGCAGCGGCTCGCCAGCCCCGCGGCGCGACACATAACCGCGAAGGATATCGCGCTCCTCCATCGAGAGGGGCCTATCGAAATTGACGTAGAGCTCCACGCGACGCAGCCCCGTGGCCTCGGCAAGAAGCCATTCCGCCGAAAGACGCGGGTTCTCGTCGCCCTTGCGCGCAAGATATCCCTGCGTCCACTCGAGCGCAGCTTTAATAGTCCATACGTCATCCGTCATCGGGAAACAACCCCTTCCAAAGGCACACGCCGGTCGACGCCCCTGCGCTAGGCTTCGCCGTGCTCGAGGTTGAAAAGCCCACTGGGCTTTTCAATAGTCCATACGTCTTCCGTCACTGGAATGCAGCCTCCCTAACTATCTCGCCTGTTGGCGCAGTAAATCAGCGAGATGGGCCCTGGCGCCCCAGGTCCGCAGGATGCAAAGGCGACGCGTACCTTCACGGTACGCGAGCCTGCAGCATCGTGCGGAGATGGAGTGCCAGGGCCCATCGCAGCGTCGAGTCTTTCGCTGTTCGTCAGAACAACGAAACTAAACAGCTTCGGCGAGCTTGCGGGCGCGGTCGGCCGCCTGAAGCGCGGTGATGACGTCGCCAAGCCCGTCGCCTTCGAGAACCGAGCTGTACGTGGAGTTGAAGCCAATGCGATGATCGGTCACGCGGTCCTGAGGAAGGTTGTAGGTGCGGATCTTCTCGGAGCGGTCGCCCGAGCCGATCTGCGCGAGACGCTCGGCACCTTCGGCAGCCTGCTGCTCGGCAAGCATCTTCTCGTAGAGGCGTGCGCGAAGAACGGCCATCGCCGCAATCTTGTTCTGCAGCTGCGACTTCTGGTCCTGAGACTGCACGACAAGACCGGTCGGCAGGTGCGTGATGCGCACAGCGGAGTCAGTCGTGTTGACGCACTGTCCACCAGGGCCGCCGGCGCGGAACACGTCGATGCGCAGGTCGTTCTCGTTGATGTCGACCTCGACCTCGTCGGCCTCGGGAAGCACGGCGACGGTCGCCGTGGACGTGTGAATGCGGCCCTGGCTTTCCGTCTTGGGCACGCGCTGCACGCGGTGCACGCCGGACTCGTACTTCATGACCGAGTACACCTTGTCGCCCTTCACCTTGAACTGGATTTCCTTGTACCCGCCAGCCTCGGACGGGGAAACGTCCATAAGCTCGATCTTCCACTTCTGGGAAGAGCAGAAGCGCTCGTACATCTTGAAGAGGTCGCCTGCGAAGATCGCCGCCTCGTCGCCGCCGGCAGCAGCGCGGATCTCCACGATGATGTCCTTCTCGTCGGCAGGGTCCGAGGGAATGAGCATGAACTTGATGTCCTCTTCGAGGGCAGGCATCTTCGATTCGGCCTCGGCGATGGTCTCCTGCGCGAACTCCTTCATGTCAGGATCGGCGAGCATCTCCTTGGCGTCGTCGATGTCGCTGCAGCATGCGAGGTACTCGCGCGCCTTCGCGGCGAGCGGGCCCTGGTTCGCGTATTCCTTGGCGAGGTGGTTGTATGCCTTTTGATCGGCGAGAACCGAAGGGTCGCTCATCTTCGCCTGGAGCTCCTCGTAGGCGGAAATGATCTTCTCGAGCTTCTCGCGCATGTCGTTATCTTGCATTGCGTGCGTTCCTTTATGCGAATTGCGTTATCCGTAGCTGAACAATGATACCAAAAGGGCGTCCCCCGTGTGAGAGACGCCCTGAGACCTTCGCAGGAAATACGCTCATGTCGGCGAAAGGTTGATTTGTAAGCTCATCCGAAAGCGATAATCTTGCAGGCTGGAAGCTTCGTTTTACTGCAACACGTCACGCTCAAGCGTTGCAGTCATCTTGCCGACGGCAGAGCGCCAGGCCGAACCTTGCGGGTCGAGGTAACGCGTGCCGTCGACATTCTTGCCATCCATGACGCCCGCATCGAGCGCCCAGGCCATGCTGGCGCGCGCCCAGGGGCTCACCGATGAAGCGTCGGGCATGGAGGCAAGCTTCGAGCCGTCGCTCGACAAATTGACTCCGTAGAGAATGTTCGCGTACTTGGCGATCATCACCGCGAACTGCTCGCGCGTGACATAATCTTCGGGCCCGAACAAGTTGAGCGGAGTGCCGTCAACGGGGTCCGTGTAGCCGCCGATGATTCCCGCCGCACGAGCCCAGTTGATTGCAGCCGAATAGTACGAGTCGCTGGGCACGTCATAGAACTGCTCCACCGAGACGTCCGGCTTGCCCGCCATGCGCCACAAGATCATCGCAACGTCGCCGCGCTTGATCGAGTCGTAGACACCCAGTCGGTGAGTGCCGTCGTTGTAGCCCGTGATGAGGCCGTTGTTGAGCATGTACACCATGGTGTCGGCATACCATTCACCCGCCTCGAAATCGGGGAAGAACAGGCCCAGGTTGCACTGGCCCATTTCGAGATTAACATTGTAGGTTCCGTTTACGGCAGCCTGCTCGGTGGTCTCGAACGGTTGATAGCCGAAGACCTCGACCCAATAGCCATCGAAGCACGCAACGCCGACCGTGTTGAAGTCTTCGTTGACCATGTTTGCATAATGGCCTGGGGAGGTCGTCCACCAAGAGTTAGCTTCCGCTACGTCGTACGTTGTCCCAAGGATGTTCTCGCCGAGCGCATAGTAGGGGTTGCTCAGCATGACATCTTCGACCACGGTGAAGCAATCCTCGCCGCTCGGACGCGTATGGCTGAAGAAGGGGCCGTAAATTCCACTGATCGAAATCTCGGCGGCGCGCTGCATCGCGCAGACCTCAAGCTCGTAGCTCCACGTCAGAGGAGCCTTGCCCTCTGCACTGCGAGCATCGTTGATGTATCCGAGCATATCGCGGGCAGTGCTCTGGTAGAACGTGCCCTCTGCGACGAAGGTGACCGTCGGCTTGTCCACACGGCCGTAAACGCTCTCGGGAGCGATGCCCCCATCGGAGCAGCTCCAGGTGGCAACCTGGCCCGCCTGAGGCGCCCCATACACGGCGGGTTCCGCATTAATGGAGTCATCTGCCCAGGCCACAGCAGGAATCGTACTGAGTAGTGCGAACATCGCGAACGCGACGATGCCCTTTCGAAGCGAACGTATCATCTCTCTCCTCGTTATCGCAAGCTTATACGCCTCCGACACTATACCCCAATACGGGCCCTATTAAAACGCTCCCCCGCTTGCGTCAAATCTGATTTTACCTTCGATTTTACAAACGGCCTCGCATGCGTTCCCGCACACCCGTTACCGCGAGGCGACGTATGCGGCGGCGCTCTCGGCGGCTATCGCCCCGTCGGAGACGGCCGTCACCACCTGGCGCAAGCCCTTCGCGCGCACATCGCCCGCTGCGAACACGCCGGGCACACTCGTAGCGCCCGACTCATCGGCCACGATGTAGCCGCCCTCGTCAACAGAAAGCGCGCCCTCGAGAAAATCGGTGTTGGGAATCGTCCCAATTGCGACGAACAGCCCTTCGGCAGGAAGCATCCTCCGCGCTCCGGTTGCCACATCCTCGACCTCCACGGCGGAAAGACGCCCCTCTTCCGAGCGCAGATCGGCAATGCGCGAGTTCCACACGAACTCGACGTTGGGAAGCGAGGAGAGGCGCTCCCGATCGATTGCCGAGGCGCGCAGCGTATCGCGGCGATGGATGAGGTAGACGCGCTCACAGATGCGCGCGAGATACTTCGCATCCGCCGCGGCAGTGTTCCCGCCGCCGAGCACGCACACGCTTTTCCCGCGGAAGAAGTTGCCATCGCAGGTCGCGCAATACGACACGCCGCGTCCTGCGAGCTCGTCTTCCCCCGCAAGGCCCATCTTGCGCGGCCGCGCGCCCGTCGCCACGATGACGCTTCTCGCCTTATGTTGGCCGAAAGGCGTCGTGAGCGTCTTCACCTCGCCCGAAAAATCGACCGCCGTCACTTCCTCGCTCACGATAACAGCCCCGAAGTGCTCCGCCTGCTCCTTCATCGCCCAAGCGAGCTCGAAGCCGTCGGCGCCTTCTGCAAAGCCCGGGTAGTTTTCCACCCGCTCGGTTTGCGCAAGCTGTCCACCAGGGGAAATCCTCTCGTAGATGGCGACTGAAAGCCCCGCGCGGGCCGCATAGAGCCCTGCCGTGAGCCCAGCGGGCCCCGCGCCGATCACCGCCACGTCGAGCACGTCGTTTTCGTTCATGGCATTTCCGCCTTTCACCCGATTGCGTCCCATTCCCACAGAGTATACCCTCGAAACGCAAAAAGGCGCCGCAAGGCGAACGTCGCCCTGCAGCGCCTTCCCATTGCGCTCGGATAATACAGTTTACGCGAACAGCGCGAGCACGTTCTGCTTCGGCTGCGCGCCCACCATCTGGCGCTTCGGCGCGCCGCCCTCGAACAGGATCAGCGTCGGCACGCTCATCACGCCGTAGCGCTGCGCGATGTCGGGGCTTTGATCGATGTCGAGCTTGTACACCTTGGCCTCGCCGGCCTTCTCAGCGGCGACTTCCTCGACCACGGGGCCGAGCATGCGGCACGGGCCGCACCATGTCGCAAAGAAATCCACAAGAACGGGGACGTCGGATTTCAGAACCTTCTCATCGAAATCCGAAGAAGTTACCATTTCGCTCATGTTCCCTTCCTCCTGAACAAGTGATTTGAAACCAGGTTCCGCATCGGGCGTCAAACCCGACGCTTGCATCAACGTATTGTATCGCTTACCCGCGAAACGTAAACGAGGCGTTACTGGAACGGCATGAATCTGAACTATAATGGCACCCGAGAAGAGAAAGGGTGCCCCATGAGCGAGCCTACGGAAGAGCAGCTTTCAAATTGCGTGGCCAACGTCGCAGATGAGAACAGGGAACCGGGCGAAGGCGGCAGCGAGCCCGTCCGTGCGCACAAGGCGCCCGCGTGGGAGGGTGTACCGCTTGTCCACGCGAACCTCGTGCTCGAAGGCGGGGCGATGCGCGGGCAGTTCACCGCGGGCGTGCTCGATTTCTTCATGGACCAGAAGCTTTTCTGCGAATACGTCGTCGGCGTGTCGGCGGGCGCGCTTTGCGGCGGGAACTACGTGGCGGGCGCGCCCGGCAGGTCAAGCTTGATCAACGTGAAGTACGCCACCGACAACCGCTACCTGTCGATGCAGAGCTTCGTCCGCACGGGAAACGCCTACGGCCGCGAGTTCGCCTTCCACGAGATTCCCGACGTGCTCGACCCGTTCAACTACGAGGCGTTTCGCCGCTCGCCCATCCGATTCGAAGCCGTGTCGACCAACCTCGAAACCGGCGAGGCCGACTACCATGAGGTGCGCGACTACCACGATGACCTGCCCTATCTCATCGCGTCGTCATCGATGCCGCTCGTAAGCCAAATCGTCGAGGCAGACGGCAAGCTGCTTCTCGACGGCGGCACCTCCGACAGCGTGCCGCTTCTCCACTCGATGCTCACTGGCGCGAAAAAGCACATCGTCGTGCTCACCCAAGCCGCTGGCTACGAGAAGAAGCCGAACAAGCTCATGGCGCTCATGCGTCAGCGCTACGCCGACTACCCGTACTATATTGACCGCCTGCAGTATCGCCATTACGAGTACAACCGCCTTTACCGCTGGATCGAGCGCGAACAGGCAGCGGGGCGCATCTTCGTGATCCGCCCGCCCGAGCCTGTCACCGTGTCCTCCATGGAGCACGACGCCGAGAAGCTGCTCGCGTTGTACGAGCAGGGGCTTGCCGAAGCGGCCCGGCTGTGGCCGAAACTGCAGGAGTACCTCGCAGACTAGCAGACCGCCGAACCGTCAGCAGAGAAGACCCCCATGCCCACCGATTTCATATCGCTGTTCACCGCTGCACTCGTCGCCGCGACAGCCCCCATCATCGCCAAGCTCGTCCCGCGCGGACTCGTGCCCGAAACCGTCATCCTCCTTTTGGCAGGCGCGCTATTAGGGCCCTACATGGCGGGGGTCATCGAGCTGACCGACTCAATCGACATGCTCTCCGAGCTTGGCCTTGCGTTTTTGTTCCTCCTTGCAGGCTATGAGATCAACCCGAAGAGCCTTTCGGGAACGCAGGGGAAGAAGGGGCTTGCCACCTGGTTTATCAGCATGGCGATCGCGCTTGTTCTCGTGCTTTTGTCGCCGAGCCTCTCCGTAAGCCACATCGACGGGCTCGCCGTGGCCATCGCGCTCACCACGACGGCGCTCGGCACGCTCATGCCGATCATCAAGGAGCGAGACCTCGAGGGGACCCCCGTCGGCGAGGGCATCCTGTCGTTTGGCACCTGGGGCGAGCTGTGCCCCGTGCTCGCCATGGCGCTCCTGCTCTCGTCGCGCAGCAAATGGCAGACGCTGCTCATCCTCGCAATCTTCGTCGCCATATGCGTGATCATGGCGATCGTGCCGGCGAAAGCGCGCCGCGGCGGGCATCGCATCCACCAGTTCCTCATGCACAAGCGCAACACCACCTCGCAAACGTTCGTGCGCGTGACAGTGGTGCTTTTGATTGGGCTCGTCACCGTATCGGCCGTGTTCAGCCTCGACATCGTGCTCGGCGCGTTCGCCGCCGGCTTCGTTTTGCGCTACATCATCCCCGAAGGCGACCATGAGCTCGAATCGAAGCTCGACGCAATCGGCTACGGGTTCCTCATCCCCGTGTTCTTCGTCGTTTCCGGCGCGAAGATCGACCTCGCCGGCGTGGGCGAGAACCCGCTCCTGCTCGTCTTGTTCATCTGCGCGCTGCTTCTGGTACGCGCCGTGCCCATCGTCGTGGCGCTCTCGCTTGGCAAGGGCGAGGGCAAGCTGTCCATGCACAACCGCATCACCGTGGCGCTCTACTGCACGACGGCGCTGCCGCTCATCGTCGCGGTGACGTCGGTGGCCGTGAAAGCGGGCGCG
>USJN01000022.1 GCA_900554945.1 uncultured Coriobacteriaceae bacterium
CGGCCTCGCCTTGCTGCTAGCCCCCACCGTTGCCGGACTCATCTGGAACAAGGGCGGCTGGATTCAGAACCGCGCGAACACGCTGGCCTTGTGGTGCATGTTCTGCCAAGTATGCCCGATGTTCGCCAACGACAGCATCTTCGCGGTGCAGTCGGTGAACAATCCTGACGTGAATCTCGGCATTTCGGTGCTGGCCCTTGTAGCGAATGTAGCTGCGCTAGGATATGTTATCTATCGCAGCAAGAAACTCGGGAAGAACCCCTACACCAACGAGATCTTCGTTGGCACAAAGAGCTACGAGAACGCCTTTGCCCGGCGCGAAGAAGCAGAAAACGCATAGCATCTATCCCCTGATGCTATCTCCCTTCAATGAAAAAGCCCCGACATTGCGGGGCTTTTTCGTTATCGATTAGAACTCAGCATTGCCGACGGTGCGCGGATGCGGGATGACATCACGGATGTTCTGGACGCCGGTAAGGTACATGACGAGGCGCTCGAAGCCCAGACCGAAGCCCGCATGGCGGCAGGAACCGTAACGGCGCAGGTCGCAGTAGTACTTGTACTGCGCCGGATCCATCCCGAGCTCAGCAATGCGGCGCTCGAGCACATCGAGGCGCTCCTCGCGCTGGCTGCCGCCGATAATCTCACCGATGCCCGGCACGAGGCAGTCAGCCGCAGCAACGGTCTTGCCGTCGTCGTTCAGCCTCATGTAGAACGCCTTGATCTCGACAGGATAATCCGTCACGAAGGTCGGGCGCTTGAAGTGCTCTTCGGTGAGGAAGCGCTCATGCTCGGTTTGCAGGTCGATTCCCCAGCTCACGGGGTATTCGAATGTGTGACCCTTCGCAACCGCATCCTCGAGGATGGATACGGCCTCGGTGTAGGTCACCCGCGCGAAATCGCTCGTCGCCACGTGCGTCAGACGCTCGATGAGCCCCTTGTCGACGAACTTGTTCAGCATCGCGAGCTCATCGGGGCAGCGATCCATCACCTCGTTGATGACGTGCTTCAGCATGTCCTCCGCGAGGTTCATATCGTCTTCAAGATCGGCGAAGGCGATCTCGGGCTCGACCATCCAGAACTCGGCCGCATGGCGCTTCGTGTTGGAGTTCTCCGCGCGAAACGTCGGCCCGAAGGTGTACACGTCGCCGAAGGCCATGGCGAAGTTCTCGGCATTGAGCTGGCCGGACACGGTAAGACTTGCCGGCTTGCCGAAGAAGTCGCGGCTCCAGTCAACCTCCCCCGCGTGAAGTTCCCCGCCCGACTCGGCAGCAGCTTTCTCGCTCACGCGCGGCACGTCTTCCATATCGAGCGCGGTCACGCGGAACATCTCACCTGCCCCCTCGCAGTCGGACGCCGTGATGATCGGGGTGTTCACATAGACGAATCCGCGGTCCTGGAAAAAGCTGTGGATAGATGCGGCCGCGACGCTGCGGATGCGGAAAACGGCGCGAAACAAGTTCGTGCGCGGACGGAGATGCTGCTGGGTGCGCAGAAACTCGACCGTGGCGCGCTTCTTCTGCAGCGGGTAGTCCGGCGCGGAGACGCCTTCGACGGAAATGCTCTCAGCGGTAAGCTCGAATGGCTGCTGCGCCTCGGGCGTGAGCTTCAGCGTGCCCTTGCAGATAAGGGCGGCGCTCACGTTCTGAGCTGCGATCTCGTCGTAGTTCTCCAACGTTTCGCGGCTCATCACCACCTGGAGGTCGCGAAAGCAGCTTCCGTCGTTCAAGGTGACGAAGCCGAAGTTCTTCATATCGCGCACCGAGCGGACCCAACCCGCCACGGTGATTTCCTTGCCCCCGAACGCGTCGACGTCGGCGAACAGCTGGGCGATTTTCGTGCGTTGCATCATTCCCCTTCCCATGATATGCGCAAAGGGGCCGAGCGCGAAACGCCCGACCCCTGCAACGATGAACCCGTGGTCGTGCTACTCTTCTTCGAGCGCAGCCTGGGCCGCAGCGAGGCGGGCGACAGGCACGCGGTACGGCGAGCAGCTGACGTAATCGAGGCCGATCTTGTTGAACGTGTGGATGGAATCCGGGTCGCCACCGTGTTCGCCGCAGACGCCGCAGACCAGGTCGGGATTGCCCTCATGGCCGAGCTTGACGCCCATCTCCACGAGCTTGGCCACGCCCGGGTCGATCGTGGCGAACGGGTTGTACGGAAGCAGGTGCTCCTGCAGGTACTGCGGCACGAACTCGGCCTCGACGTCGTCGCGGCTGAAGCCGAACGTCGTCTGGGTGAGGTCGTTGGTGCCGAAGGAGAAGAAGTCTGCCTGCGTGGCAATCTCGTCGGCAGTGACGGCAGCGCGCGGCAGCTCGATCATGGTACCGACCTCGATGTCGAATTCGACGCCTTCCTCAGCGGCCACTTCCGCGATGATCTTCTTGGCGACGGCGCGCAACTTCTCGAGCTCGGCGACGGTCGAGACGAGCGGGATCATGATCTCGGGCTTCGGGTCGAGGCCTTCCTTCTTGAGCTTCGCGGTCGCAGTCGCGATGGCGCGAACCTGCATCTCGGGGAGGATCGGGTACACGATGCCGAGACGGCAACCGCGCAGGCCCAGCATCGGGTTCTGCTCGGCGAAGCCGTCGATGCGCTCCATGAGCATGCGCTTCTCGGCGATGAGGGTCTTGTCCCCGCCCGTCGCCTCGAGGCGCGCGATTTCCACGTCGAGCGCGCGCGGGCTCTCGAGGAACTCGTGCAGCGGCGGATCGAGCAGGCGCACGATAACCGGCAGCCCGTCCATTTCCTTGAACATGCCGTAGAAGTCGCCGGTCTGGGCCTCGAAGAGCTCGCCGACCGCCTTCTCGCGCACAGCCTCGTCGTCGTTCAAGATGAAGGTCTGGATGATCTGCTTGCGCTCGCCCAAGAACATGTGCTCGGTGCGGCACAGGCCGATGCCCGATGCGCCGAAGTCGCGGGAAAGCTTCGCGTCCTCGGGGTTGTCCGCATTCGCGCGGACGCCGAGCTTGCGGAACTCGTCGGCCCATTCGAGGATGGTGTCGAGATCGCCGGTGAGCTCGGGCATCACCAGGTCGACCGCACCCAAAACGACGATGCCGGAGGTACCGTCGAGCGAGATCATGTCGCCCTCTTTGATGACGACATCGGTACCTGCGACCGTCGCCTGCTTCTTCTCGGCGTCGATCTTCAGGGCCTCGACGCCGCACACGCACGGGGCGCCCATGCCGCGGGCGATGACGGCGGCATGCGAGGTCTTGCCGCCATGAGAGGTGAGGATGCCCTCGGCGGCGATCATGCCGGCGAGGTCGTCGGGGTTGGTCTCCCAGCGGACGAGCACGCACTTGCGGCCGGCTTCAGCGGCAGCGACGGCATCGGCGGAGGAGAACACGGCTTCGCCCACTGCGGCGCCGGGGCTCGCGTTCAGGCCGCGAGCGAGCACGTCGTAGTCGGCGTTCTTGTCAAACTGCGGGTGAAGCAGCTGGTCGAGCTGGTCGGGGGCAACGCGACGGACAGCCTCCTTCTTGTCGATGAGGCCCTCCTTCTCCATGTCGATGGCGATATGCAGCGCGGCGGCGGCGGTGCGCTTGCCCACGCGGGTCTGCAGCATGAACAGCTTGCCCTGCTCAATGGTGAACTCGATGTCCATCATGTCATGGAAGTGGTTCTCCAGAAGCACGAAGATCTCCTCGAGCTCGCGGCCCGCTTCCTCGAGGCCTTCCACATGCTTGAGGTCGGCGATGGGGCTCGTGTTGCGGATGCCCGCGACGACGTCTTCGCCCTGGGCGTTTACCAGGTAGTCACCGTAGAATTCCTTCGCACCGTTGGCCGGGTTGCGCGTGAACGCGACGCCCGTGGCCGACGTGTTGCCCTTGTTGCCGAAGACCATGCACTGCACGTTGACGGCGGTGCCCAGGTCGTCGGAGATCTTGTTCTTCTTGCGGTAGAGGACCGCACGGGGGTTGTTCCAACTGCCGAACACAGCCTCGATGGCAAGCTTGAGCTGCACCATCGGGTCCTGCGGGAACTGCACGGAGCCGTCGACGACGAGCGCCGGGTATTCCTCGCCCGAGACGTTCTCGGTGAAGATGCCCTTGAACTCTGCGACGAGCTCTTGCAAGTCTTCCGCGGTAAGGTCGGTGTCGGACTTCACGCCGCGCACCGCCTTCATGGCGTTGATGGCGTTCTCGAACAGGTCGCCGTCGAGCCCCATGACGACGTTCGAGAACATCTGGATGAAGCGGCGATAGGAGTCCCACGCGAAGCGGGGGTTCTCGGTCTGCTTGATGAGGCCGTTGATGGACTCGTCGTTCAGGCCGAGGTTCAAAACCGTATCCATCATGCCGGGCATCGACATGGGAGCACCGGAACGGACGGAGACGAGCAACGGATCTTCCGCATCGCCAATCTTCTTTCCGATACGGTTCTCAAGATCGAGACGATACTCGTGGATCGTGTCGAGAACGCCTTCCGGCCATACGTTGCCGGCGTTGGCGTACTCCATGCACGTCTGACAGGAAATCGTGAATCCCGGAGGAACGGGAAGGCCGATGTTGGCCATCTCGGCGAGGTTCGCGCCCTTGCCGCCGAGCGTCGCCTTCATGGTGGTGTTGCCCTCGGTTACGTTGTTTCCCTGAGCGTCTTTGCCAAACGCATAGACGCGCTTCACTGGTTCGGTCACCTTGTTCTCCTTACAAGCTCCGGTTACCTTTTTACCCATGACGTCGGAAAACGTGACTTGCGAAGAAACATTTCGCGCCCATTTCCCTAACGTTTCGAGCACTAGTCAACTATACCAGTAGGTGCGGGGTGCAGGCGCTCGTAGTAGCGCAATATCTCTTGAGCGGTCTCCTCGACGGCACGGTTTTCAGTGTGAACGACGATAGCGCCGAGCCTGCGCATGAGCGCACGCGCCGACTCGAGGTCCTCGTAGACATAGGTGGGGTCGGCGTAGCTGCTCGCGACGCCCACGGCATTGCCGAGCCTGCGAGCGCGGATGCCAACGAGCACCTCGGGCGTCGTCATGAGGCCGAACAGGTGCGTCGGGTCGACGTCGTAGATCTCGCGAGGGGGCTCGGTGTGGGGGTCGAGCGGAACGTTCGCCACCTTGTAGCCCTGCTGAGACAGATAAATCGACGTCGGCGTCTTCGACGAGCGCGACACGCCGAGCAAAACGATATCGGCCTGCGTGAGGTCTTGGGGGTTTCTGCCATCGTCGTGAGCGATGGTGAACTCGATTGCCTCGATGCGGCGGAAGTAATGCTGGTCGGCCACATGAAGACCGCCGGGCTTCGAGGACGGCTCGAGGCCCGAAAGGTCTGAAATGGCGTCGATGACCTGGGTCATCAGGTCGATTGCGATGATGTCGGGCTCGGAGGCTGCGAACTCGGCCAAGCGAGTGCGCAGCTCCTTGTCGACGATGGTGTAGCAGACGAGGATTCGAGGAGATCCCTTAAGCTCGCGATGAAGCTGCATGTGGTCCTCGAGGAAGCGCTTCACCTCGTCGAACTTGCGAACCTTCGGCAGCACCTCGATGCAGGGGTTCGTCACCCCAAACTGCGCAGCTGCGGCACGAGCCAAAGACTGCGCCGTCAACCCCACAGAGTCGCTGACAACGTGAATCGTCGGCAGGGGCGTCAAATTCGTATGCACAACGAAATCCATCTCTCGCCTGGCTTTTTCTATTGATGTGGACTACTTTTGGGCCTTCTTCGCCATCAACCCGAAATCGGCGACGTCGGTGAACACGCCGACGAAGCGGTTGAGCAGGCGCAGGCGGTTCTCGCGCAGCGACGCGTTCTCGTCCATGACCATGACGTCCTCGAAGAAGACGTCAATCGGCTCTTTGAGGGCCGCAAGGGCACTGCAGGCGGCATCGAAGTCCTTGCAAGCGAGCGCGGATGAGACCTTGCCCTCCCCTTCCTCGCATGCACGAAGGAGCGCGAGCTCAGAGTCACCGAGAATCGAGGTGTCGACCTCGCAGCCCAGCGCGGCGTCCGCAAGATTATGGGCGCGCGTGAAGGCGCCCGCGAGAGCCTCGTAGGTCTCGGGCTGCTCGGCACGGGCCGCATCGAGCGCGCAGGCGCGGGCGAAGAACTCGGCAGGGTCGATGACGCCCACAGCCGAGACGGCCTCGATGGAGTCGAGGAGAACGCCCTCATCCTTGGCGATGGCCTTCAAGCGACCGGCGAAGAACTGCTCGACCTTTTCGGCCACGGCGGCGCGATCAAATTCAAGCCCCTGCTCGGCGTACGCGTCAAGCGACGCGGCGATAAGGTCTTTCAAGCTGACCGTGGGCATCGTGCGCAGCATGGCGATGATGCCGATGGCGGCGCGGCGCACGGCGTAGGGGTCGGAAGAGCCCGTCGGGGGCTCATCGATGGCGAAGATGCCGCAGCAGGTGTCGAGCTTGTCGGCGATGGCGACGCACTTGCCGCAGATGCCGGAGGGGAGCTCGTCGCCTGCGAAGCGCGGACGGTAGTGCTCGCGAATGGCGGCGCAGACCTCGGGAGCCTCACCTGCGGCCTCGGCGTAGTAGCCGCCCATGACGCCCTGCTGGTTGGTGAACTCGACGACGGCCTGCGAGACGAGGTCTGCCTTGGCCAGGTGCGCGGCGCGCACGGCGTTCGCGACGCCCGCCTCATCCTCGCCGGCGGCGGCAGCGGCCGCGCCCGCAAGCTTTTCCATGCGCTGGACCTTCTGCAAGGTAGTGCCGAGCTTCTCCTGGAACGTGACGATGCCGAGGCGCTCGACGAACTCCTCCATCGGACGCTTCAAGTCCTCGTCAAAGAAGAACTTCGCGTCGTCGAGGCGCGGGCGCACGACGCGCTCGTTGCCGGAGACGACGGTATCGGAGACCTTCGGGTCGGCGTTCGAGACGATTACGAACTCACGGGTAAGCTTGCCCTCGGCGTCGAAAATCGGGAAATAACGCTGGTTGGAGAGCATGGACTCGCAGATAATCTCCTGCGGCACGCGGAGGAACTCCTCGTCGAAGGTGCCGACGAGCACGGTCGGCCACTCGCAGAGGTTTACGACCTCGTCGAAGATGCGGGCGGGCGTGTCCACGTGGCTGCCGGGGCGCTCGGCCTCGATGGCGGCGATGCCCTCGCGAATGGCGGCCTCGCGGGCCTCGGCACCGAGCACGTAGGAATCCTTGAGCACCTGCTCGTAGGCAGCAGGCTCGGCAACGACATGCTCGCCAGGCGCCAGAACGCGATGGCCGCGGGTGGTGTTACCGCTCGTCACGTCGGCGTAGGTAACGGGCACAACCTCGGAGCCGAGGAGCGCGCAGATCCAGCGGATCGGGCGCACGAAGGCCTCGTGCTCGGAGCCCCAGCGCTGGGAGCGGTAGTTCGGCCACTCGATGGCGGCGATGACGTCGTGGCCGAGCGCCGACAGGATCGGCATTGCGGGCTCAGAGGGAACGTTTCTCTCGGCGAAGACGTACTCGTTGCCGTCCTCGTCCACCTTGCGGGTGAGCTCGGAAGCGTCGATACCGCACTTGCGGGCGAAGCCGGCAGCAGCCTTGGTGGGGTTGCCGTCTGCGTCGAAGGCGATTTGGGCCTTGGGGCCGCGCTTGACCTCATGGACGGCCTCGGTGGCGCAGGCCACGTCGGACACAATCGCGGCAAGGCGGCGCGGCGAGGAGACGACGCGCACATCGCCATGCGCCAAACCAGCCTCGTCGAGCATCTTCACGACGAGCTTCGGAAGCTGCTTGGAAGCGTTGATCAGTGGCGCCGAGGGCATCTCCTCGGTGCCGATCTCGAGCAGGAAATCCAGAGTATCTGCCATTTAGGCCACCTCGCCCTTCGTGGAATACGTGTCTTTCTTGCCAGCAACCTCGGCGAGATAGCTCTCGCAGCAGGCCTTGGCGACGGCGCGGACGCGCAGGATGTAGTTGGCGCGCTCGGTCGCCGAGATGGCGCCGCGTGCGTCGAGGATGTTGAACGCGTGGCTGCACTTCATGACGCAGTCGTAGGCCGGCAGCGGCAGCTTGCGCTCGAGACAGGAATGGCACTCAGCCTCGTACTCGTCGAACTTGCGGCGCATCAGCTCGACGTCGGCGACCTCGAAGTTGTAGGTCGAGAACTCGTACTCGTTCTCATGGAAGACGTCGCCGTAGGTCATGGGCGTGCCGTCGGGCAGGTAGGACCACACGAGGTCGTAGACGGAGTCGACGCCCTGCACGTACATGGCGATACGCTCAAGGCCGTAGGTGATCTCGACGGGGACCGGATCGACCTCGATGCCGCCGACCTGCTGGAAGTACGTGTACTGCGTGACCTCCATACCGTCCATCCACACTTCCCAGCCAAGACCCCACGCGCCGAGCGTCGGGCTTTCCCAGTCATCCTCGACGAAGCGCACGTCGTGCTCGGCGGGATCGAGGCCGATGGCTTTGAGCGAGCCCAGGTAGAGCTCTTGGGAATCGACCGGGCAAGGCTTCAAGATGACCTGGAACTGGTAGTAGTGCTGCATGCGGTTGGGATTCTCACCGTAGCGGCCGTCGGCCGGGCGGCGGCACGGCTGCGGATAGCAGGTGCGCCAGGCGTTGGGCCCGAGGCTGCGCAGCGTAGTGGCGGTGTGGAACGTGCCCGCGCCCACCTCGCTGTCGTAGGGCTGCATGACGACGCAGCCCTGCTTCGCCCAGTAGTGCTGCAGGTTCATGATGATGTCCTGGAACGTCAGCTTGTCGGCCGCAGGGCCGGCGGATGTCTCTGCCATGACTCTCCTTCTCATATCGATGCGCGGGACGCCGAGCGCCCGGTTCTCCACCTTTAAGACAGCACCCCGATATGCGGGATCGGCCAGTAGGTGAACACCGCATGACCGGTCACGCTCGAGGCGTCGATTGCGCCGAAATAGCGCGAATCCTGCGAATTGGTTCGATTGTCGCCCATGACCCAAAGGTAGCCCTCGGGCACGGTATAGGGATAGCTTATGGAAACGGCCGTCTTCTCGAACGGCTCGGAAACCTTGTTCTCGGTGTAGGGCTCGTCGAGCACGACACCGTCGACGACGACCTTACCGTTTTGCAAGTCGACCGTCTGGCCGCCGGTCGCGATGACGCGCTTAATCAGCGTGCGGTTGGAAACAAGCGGATCGGCGAACGTGACGATGTCCCCTTTTTGGGGCTCGCTCGTGTAATAGGAAAGCTTCTCCGAGAAGACGAGGTCGCCCACTTCGATGGTGTCCTCCATCGACCCCGAGGGAATCTCATAGGCGCCGAACACGAAGGTGTTCAACAGGCGCGAGAGGCCGAACACGACGAGTACCATGATGACGATGCTCAACAGGCTGCGGGCCACCTTCGAGCCCTGGCGTTCGGCATGCTGACCGGAAAACATGAAGCGCGATATCCTTTCGATACGGGAGGCGGTACCACCCGTGATTCAAGTCGTGAATTCGAATGATAGCTCTTCGTGCAAGTCGTTAGCCCTCTTCGCCCAATCTTTGCAGAAAATCCCTGTCAGCGGGTGAAAGTTCCACGTCGGCAAGCAGGTCGGGGCGAAGGCGTGCCGTGCGCAGCAGGCTCTGCTCGCGGCGCCATTTCGCCACCTTCCCGTGATCCCCGGAGAGAAGCACGTCGGGCACCCGCATTCCGCGGAACTCGGCAGGGCGCGTGTACTGGGGATATTCCAAAAGGCCGTCGGAGAAGCTCTCGGTGATCGCGCCGTCCTCGGCACCGAGCACGCCGGGAAGCTTGCGGACCACGGCGTCGATCACGACCATCGAGGCGAGCTCGCCACTCGTGAGCACGTAGTCCCCAAGCGATATGACGCGGTCCGCCAACGTGTAGGCGCGCTCGTCAATGCCCTCGTAGTGCCCACAAATGAACAGGAGGCGCTCCTCTTTGGCAAGATCGAGCGCGATTTCGTCGCAGAAGCGCTCGCCCTGCGGCGCGAGGAAAATGGTGCAGGGTTTGGGGCAGTCCGACTGCGGCGCAGCGGGCTGATCGGGCAGCGCCCAGTCGCTCGGCAGTCCTGCTCGCGCGGAAGTGCCAGAGGGCACTTCTGGCTCGTGCGGAACTCGCTTTGTGGACGCCGCCCGATCCGCCTGTTCCAAGCGGGAAACAGGTTCGCATCCCGCTCCCCTCGCGCAGATATCGTCATACGCCTCGAAGAGCGGCTCGCACTTCATGACGAGCCCGGCACCTCCGCCATAGGGGTCATCGTCGGTCGTACGGTGCCTATCATGCGTCCAATCGCGCAGGTCGTACGCATGAAAATCGAGAATCCCCTTCTCTTGGGCGATACGCATCATCGACGAGTTCATCACCGAGTCGTACATGCCCGGAAACGTTGACAGGGTCTCGATGATCATCCGATGTCCTCCTTGAAATGAAAAATGGGCGCCCAGGACAGACCCTGAACGCCCATCTCACGGGATTGCGTTGCTACAAGCTCAAAAGGCCCGCCGGCACATCGACATCGATGCGCTCGCGTTCCTCGTCGATGCCCACCAAAAACTCGTCCACGAGCGGGATGAGCAGAGGCGATTGCCCGTCTGCACGATCGACGACGAGAAGGCTCTGCCCAGGGTTGTCCTCCACGCGCAAAAGCGTCCCTAAAAGGCCCGCCTGCGCATCATGGACTTCCCACCCAGATACGCCCTCGGAATGCGCTGCCGCGATGGCCTGCGCAAGTTCGGGAAGCTCCTCGCGACGAACGAGCACGTGGCATCCGCAAAGCGCCTTCGCCGTGTCGATGTCGTCCACGCCTTCGAACCACACAACAGCGGAGGTATCGTCCTGCGGACGGATTTCCTCGACCTTCGCGCGACGGGGCATATCGAGCACGGGCGGCACAAACGCCACCTCCATGCCCTCCTCGAGCAAAAAAGGAAGGCCCGACGCGCTTCGCACGACGAGCCCCCCATCTAGATTCTTCGCAGTCGCCAACCAGGCAACATCAGCCCAGGTGCGCACTATTCGACAAGCTCCACGTCAACGGGGATGTCGGCACGGGAAGCCGCCGCGCGTGCAAGCGTGCGGATAGCCTTGATGACGCGACCTTGACGGCCGATGATCTTGCCAGCGTCCTCTTCGTTCACGCGAATCTCCACGAGAATCGAGCCCTCTTCGGTTTCGCTTCCCTGGATATCGAGGTCCTCCTCGTTGTCGACGAGTGGGCGAACAATCGCGTCAACCAAGCCGACGAGATCTTCCGTCTGCTCGGACATGTCTTCTACGCTTCCTTGCGAGCGGTTTCGAGAAGACGAGCGACCGTGTCGGTCGGCTGGGCGCCATTGGCGATCCACTTGTCAACCTTCTCGAGGTCGAACTTGATCATAGAGGGATCGACGCACGGATTGTAGCGGCCGACCTCTTCGATGAACTTGCCGTCACGCGGAGCGCGAGCATCGGCAACGACGATACGGTAGTACGGACGCTTCTTAGCGCCGTGACGAGCCAGGCGAATTTTGACTGCCATGAAGTTGAACTCCTTTTAACCTTACATCTTT
>USJN01000023.1 GCA_900554945.1 uncultured Coriobacteriaceae bacterium
GCGGCGAGCGCGTCGTCGGCGGGCGCCGCCGATCCGTCCTCGCCCAGCCCGAACCAGATCCCCGCCTTGGAATCCATCATTTCGGAAGTGATGGAATCCGCCTCGAGCAGGTGGTCGTTTCCGTTGGTGTTGGCGGTGTGCTTGTTCCAGCTTGCCTCGGTCGAAGCCTGGCCGTTGCGATCGCTCACCAAAACATGGGTCTCGCCGGTCGCCTCGTTGGTGATGGCGAAGGGCACCTGCAGACTCTCGTTGGTGTCCTCTGCCTTCTTGGAGATCTTGAGGTCGTTGCGAACGACCTGGTCTCGGAACTCGAGGTCCCCGCCAGCGGCATCTGCCGAGACGATGACGCCGTCCTCGCGGATCTCGAAGGTCTTGGGCTCGCCGTCGGTCAGCAGGTACGTATCGTTGGTTGCGGTTTCCTGGATCGTGTAGGTGCCGTAGGGCAGCGCGTCGGAGGCCGTCTGCGCCGTGTACGCGCCCGCCTCTTCGTTCCAGGCGGTCTCGATTGCCATGATCGTGTCGCCTGGCTCGTACCAGGCGTCTCCCACGAGGACCTTGGCCGCAGAGTCGTTCGTTATGGTGAACTCGATGCCCGAAAGCGTCGTTCCAATGCCGTCGGAAGTATGGCCGTTTCCGCCTACCGCCTCGGACTTGCCAAGCTCGGCGTCTGCCTTCACCACTTGCACGCCGCCGCGGATCACGTCGTCCGAGACGGGATCCCCGGTGAGGTCGACAACTTGCCCGTCGCTTTCGATCGCGAACTCGAGCGTGCCGTCCCAAGCGAGGTAGCCTTCGGGCGCGGACGTCTCGACGATGCGGTAGGAGCCGCACGGGAGTGCGTCGCCTGCGGTCTGCGCGGTGTAGGCGGAGCCGTCCCAGGTGGTGGAGATGGTCATGACCGTCTCGCCGTCGGCATAGCTATGCCCTCCCACAAAGGAGTTCATCCCAGAGGCGTTGACGATGGCGAACTCGGCTCCCTCGAGGGAAGCGTCGCCTTGCTCGGATGAGCCCGCCTCCGCGTCAACCTTGGAGATCTTCACGCCGCCACGGTCCCAGGTGAAGCTCGCGAGTTCCTGGGAATCGGTGCCCGTATCGATCCTGAAGGCGGAGAACCCGGTCGAGACCTCGCCTGCGCGCGAGCAGACCTTGCTCCAAGTGCCCCCGATCACCTCGCGCTCCGCCCAGGAGGCGAAATCGGCATTCGTGCCGTAGGTCGCCTGCGCTGCGGAACCGAGGTTCGCATACGAGAGCAGGATATGGCTCGCGACCTGGTACTTGTCGTCGTCCATGCCGCTGCCGTCGTACCAGGAGGCAGGCCACATGGACGCGTCGAAGCCGGGTGCGCCGAAGGAGAACCACATGGCTGCGGCCAGGTCCTCGGCAGGGCTCGTGGAGTACGACCCCGCAGCCGGCGTTCCGCGCATGGGTTCGATGCAGTAGGCGACCTGCCCATCCGCACTCATATCCGTAGTGAGGTATCCCGCATAGGGGATGTCGCGGCCGATAGAGACGTTCACGCTCCCGGCGGCGTACGCTGAGGCGGGGACGATGGCGACGGACAGCGCAAGGGCCATCGCCATGGCCACGCGCACGATTTTCGAGGAGGTTATCCTCTCCATCGCTTTCTCTTTCATCTTCTCCCGACCTCCCTTACATCGCCAGGTTCTCGCGGCTATGCGCGGCGCGTGAATCGCCGTTTCCCAGGCGCTCCGATCCCTCGCGCGCTCCGCGTGCCTTCTCCGAGAGGCTCTGCAGGTACTCGCTGCGGCTGCGGTCGAGCGCCTCCTTGATCTGCGCCGGCATGACGCGCACGACGTCCTTTGCCGGCTTTCCGTTCTCGTCGACGATCGGCTGCCCGTTCTCGTCGAGGACGCTCTTCTTGAGCCACACCTCGCGATCCGTCAGAAGCGGGATGTCGCGGTAGTTCCCCCCGCGGAAGCGGGACTCGTTGACGAACATCGGGCTGAACTGGTAGTAGCTCACGTCCACTCCGTCGATCACCGTGCCCTTCGGCAACGTGACCGAGTTGAAGGTGCGCGACTCGCCCGTAACGCGGTCGGCGTACTCGATGTCGGTGCGCACGAAATTCTTGTGGAGCGTGAGGTAGGTGTTCTTCTTCTCAGGCATTTCATGCCCCTTTCTTTGCATCCTTTAGGCGGGCGTAGTAGTGGAAGCCCCGCCTGATTGCCTTGCCTTCGGTTTCGGTCAGCCATCCAAGGCGACCACCCCCTTTCAAAACGTCAGTTCCCGGATCAGATTCCCGAGACGATGTCGCGCGCCCATGCGCCGCTCTTGACGAGGGAGAGGATGAGCAGCACGCACATCGCCAGGTACTGCAGCGCGTAGGTGAGCCCCGTCGCTATGCCGTCGATGGGGGTGCCCGTCGAGGTGCTCGCCCCGGTGAGGCCTCCCAAGATGAGCGGAAAGGCTATGAGCAGGATCAGGATGATCAGCCCCGCCAGGCACACCGCCGTGAAGTTCTTCAGGTATCCGATTCCTATCTGGCGGGTGTCGTCTAACGCCATGAGGGAGAGCGGGATCGGGCTGAACGCGGCCATGATGTAGAGCTGGATGGCGCGCGCCCAGCAGACCACGAGCGCCACGATGTAGGCTCCGAGCACCACGACCCAGCTGATGACCGACACCAAGAGGAGCGCTATGAGGGCGGGCACGTCGTCGTCCTCGGTGACCACGTTCACTGCGGTGAGGTCCATCGCCCCGCCCGATCCGAACAGCGCCATCGTGCGGTCGATGGCAAGACCGACCACCGAGTAGACCGCCTCCATAAGCTCGAAGCTGTTCTGTATGAGGAAGAGGAACACGGCGAAGAAAACGAGCAGGAACACGACCTCCTTCACGCCGGGGAAGGAGGCGTTGCCGTCCATTCGCTGGCTGATCTGGATGAGCTTCACCGTGAACACGAGGCTGAGCACGCCGCAGCCTATGGGCAGCACCGCGACGTCCCAGACGCCGTGTGCGATGTCGTACATGGACACGTCTCCGGCGGTCGTGAGCATCTGGGAGAAGTCAGCGCCTATGATGCCGTCGTAGCCGATGCTCGAGAGGACGGCGACCTGGTTGGTGAACATCCAGTTGCAGGCGTCGCGCAGAAGCCCCGCGAGCCATGCGTTGACGTCGTCCGCGATGCTCGCGTATGCGGGAGCGGCAGGAAGGAACAGAACCGCGAGCATCAGGAGAGTCGTTGCGAAAGCAAGGCGAAAGCGCCTGTTCGCAATGAAGGCAGCTACCCGCCTCATAGCGCGCTCAGCTCCCCGGTAGCGCGGTCGAGCGAGAGCTGCACGATGGTGGAGGCGGCGTCGTCCAGATGGAACGTGGTCGTGAGGACGTCCTCGTTGCAGTCGATGTAGACCTCGCCGTCCCAGGTGGCAAGAGTTGCCGTCGGGGATGCAATCGACGCCCTTTGCGTTATGACGGAGGCGATCTCGGAATCGTCCGCACCGAGGAGCTCGTTGAGCTCGGAGGAGTGCGCGGACAGCTCGATACCCGCTGAAGCGCCTTCGGCGAGCAGGTAGCTCTTCGACAACGCGAGGGCGTCGCAAGTGAGGCTGGCCGAATCTGCCGACGGGCGTATCGAGAGCAGGGTCTGCGAGCTTGGCTCGTCGGCCGAGCGCGTGAACGAAATCTGCGCTGCGAGGCCCTCGTCGCTGGTATCTTCGGAGAGCACCTCGTAGTACATGACCTGGACTCCCGCCTCTCCCTGCTCCACGATGGTCGACTCGGACAGGGTGAGCGTCGCAGAGCCGTCCGCGCTTTCCCAGGTGGTTCCCATGTAGTCGGAAAGCGCCTCGCCTTCCTGGACGAGGGGCGCGCCCGCCTCCTCGGCAGCCGGCGCTGCCGCTTCCGGTTCTGCGGGCGTGACCGCGCAGCGGGCGAGCCCGGCCCCGATGAGGATCACCGCTGCGCCCGCGGCGCATATGGCCATCAGTTTCGTCTTTTTGTCCATCTTCTTGCTCCTTTTCTATCGGTACGACAGGGCGCAGGTGAAGCTCGAGATCCCGCTATCGATCCTCACGACCTCGCCCCGGTGGGGAGCGTGGATGTAGCGGTCGCCCCCTATGTAGATGCCAACGTGCCCCGTTCGGTAGAGGATGTCGCCCGGCTGGGCTTCCGACAGGGAGAGCTTCTTGCCCTTGGCGTACTGGCTCTCGGTGTTTCTCGGGATCGAGATCCCCGCCTGGCGGTAGCAGTACTGGGTGAGGCCGCTGCAGTCCAGGCCGACGCCCGGCGTCGTCCCGCCCCACACGTAGGGGACCCCGAGCTGGCTGTAGGCTGCGGAAACCACCGCGTCCGCCGAAAGGGCCCCTGACTGCAGGTCCTCCACGCTCATCCCGTCGAACCGGTAGAGGTTGTAGGCCTCCAAGGCGGACTTGAGGCTCTCGACGTAGCTCGAGCTCGTCGCCCACCCCGCGTCCTTGAGCCCTTCGGCCATCTTGTCCGAATCGTGGTTCGCTACCGCCTCGCGTATGAGCGCGTTGTCTGCGTAACGGCTAGCCTGCAGAAAGACGCGGCTCCGAAAGCGGATGCACTCGGCGTCGCCGACGAAGCTGATGAAGTCGGCGGTGACGGTGACCTGCTCGCCGCCGTACTCCTCGCCGGTCCTCCAGGAGCTCTTGCCAGCGACCTCATCGCACAGCGCGTACGAACTCGACCACTTCATGCCGAAGAGGTTGTGGTCTTGGGTCGCAAGGCCGGAGAGGTGGTCCCCTTGCCCCGATTCGACGATGATCTGGGCGAGCGTGCATCCTGCCGGGTGCCCGTACTCCTCCTGACAGGAGAGCGACTCCTCGACCATCTCGTAGGTTATGTACGGGGGAAGTCCCTCGAGCGAGGCTTTTGACGCTTCGTTTTGCCAGAAGCCGAAAAGCGCGCTCACTATCTGGGAGATCGCGAGCACGGCGAGCAGAAACGCCATGACCGCTGCGAGCACGCCCGCCACGGGGACGGCTACCGACGAGACCGCGCCCACGACCGCGCCCTTGCCTCCGGCGGATGCCGCGGCCTTCGCCGCCCCGGCGGAAGCCTGGCTGGCTGCCGCGTGCCGGGCCCTCGCGGCAGCGCCATGCCCGAGTGCCCCTGCCTTAGCATGCTTGGCTGCCCCCTTCAGAGGACCCTTCGCCTTCGAGGCCGCAGGCGCCTTCTTTGAGGCGGCGCGCCGTGCGATCACGGAACGCGCGCCCCGTACGGCACCGCTCGCCCGCTCGATGCCGGAGAGCTCCTCGGAGTCGTCTGCCTCGGATACGGCGGCGTCCGCGATCGCGCGCTTGAGGTTACCCTTGGCTTGCGAGGCAAGATGCGCTTTCGGCTTCGCCTTCTCCGCACCGGCAGGGGAGGGTTTGGAGGAAACCGCCCTGCCCCGCCCCGCAGACCCGTCCCTCGTCGCCAGGGCTTCGCCCGCGCGTTCGGCCGCGCCCTTGACGATTCCCGCCGAGAAGGCGTCCTGACGCTCGCTCTCGCCAAGCGCTCGTGCCTCGGTTCGCACCGCCGCCTCGAGGCGTTCGGAGTCGGTCGAGTATTTCGCCAGGCTCTCAGGCATCGCCGCCCTCCCGGGCGCGCGCGAACGCCTGGGCGCGCTTTATCTGGGCGATCTCCTCGGGCTTGGTGTTGAACAGGTCGTAGAGCGCACCTTTCGGGAAGTCGTCCTTGAGGGGCACGCGCACGCCGCCTGCCACCAGCAGGCCTTCGCCCGCCTTGATGGAGTCGTCGATGTATCCCTCCTCCTGCGCCGAGAGGGCCAGCAGGTCCACCCAGCTTTTCCGATCCAGGTGGCTTTGCTTGTGGAGCAGCACGAAGTCCGAGTTGAGCACCATGTTGCGGGCGTCTTCGTGCTCGAGCATGTAGGTCGAGTTCTGCGTGATGCCCGTGCATATCAGGTTGAACTTGCGCCCCTCCGCCCAGAACTTCGAGAAGTAGCTGATGATCGCCGGGTGCCCGAAGAGGCTCTGGACCTCGTCGATGTAGAGCCAGGTCGTCACCCCGCGCTCGAAGTTCGCGTACATGCGGTTGCGAACCGCCTCCAGGGCGGTGAGCATGCCGAACACCCTCATGTTCTGGGAGAGGTCCTTGAAGTCCACGTTGGTGATGCGGTTTTCGAAGCCGACGTTGCTCTGGTGGTTGAAAAACGACAGCGCCCCCTTGACGTAGCGTTCGTAGCGGAGCGCTATGTCGCGCGCCTCGGGCTCTTCCTGGTCGAGCAGCAGCTCGTAGAAATCGCCCAGCACGGGCAGGCGGCCCTTGTCCTCGCAGCGCATGTAGGCGAGCTCCACGCACCGGCTGATGATGGACTTGTCCGCCTCGGGCAGCCCCTCTCGCCCTTCCGCCATGGTCGCGCTCGAGAGCGCCAGTATCGCGTCGATCTTGAAGGCGAGCTGCGCCTGGTTTGCCTTGTCGGCGACGTCGGAGAGGTCGAAGGGGTTCATGAACGTGTCGGTGTCCGGCGAGAAGCGAATGCAGGTCCCGCCTGCGGGCTCCACCACCGGCGCATATTCTCCTGCGGGGTCGAAGACGATCACCTCGTCGTCGGGATAGGCCAGGATAGTGTTCATGATCTCGCGCTTGACGCTGAAGCTCTTGCCCGAGCCGGGCTTGCCGCAGACGAAGCCCATGGGGCTCGCCAGCTTCTTTCGGTTGCAGATGACGAGGTTGCCCGACTGCTTGGACTGGCCGTAGTAGCCGCCGCCCTCCTGGTTGAGCTCCTGGGAGGCAAACGGCATCTGTATGGCGACCTGGGCGGTGGTCATGTAGCGGGACACGTCCACATGGTTGAGCCCCAGCGGCAGGATCGAGTTCATGCCCTGGCGCTGCCGGTACGCCAGCGGCTCGACCTCGATGGAGCGCTGGCGGGCAGCCGCCATGATCTGGCGGGTCTGGTGGTCGAGGGCCTCTGCCGTGTCCGCGTAGGTGAACACGAGCCCCGTGTAGGTGAACAGTCGCTGGTTCTTGTTCTGGAGCTGGTCGAGGAGCTCTTCGGCCTCCTCCTTCGAATGGGAGAGCTCGGGCGGGAGTATCGAGAAATCGTACCCTTTCTTCACCGCACTCATCTGCTCGTCGATGACCTCTTTGTCCATCCAGGCGATGCGCTTTTTCACGTAGGCGACGGCTGCCGCCTTTCCCATGGGGTGAACGTGCAGGGTGACGTTCAGGGGCATCGGCAGGTCGACGACGTTGGCGATGCAATCGTCCTCCAAATCGCTTCCGAAGCCGCGGAAGACAAGCACGCGGCACCAGGCGTCGTCCGCCCGGTAGCAGTCCGCGCGCCCCTCGGGCTTGAAGTCGAGCACGGAGGGCGCGACCAAGTCCTTGGTTCGAAGCCCGCTCGCGTGGGACAGTTTGTCCCACGAGAACGAGGGCTCGGATCCCGGGCGCAGCTGGGATTGGAGCAGCGCCAGGCGCTGCTGCCCATCGAGCGTGCGCGACTCGCATCGGATCCTCGCGAGCGTCTGCATGCAGTCGCTGCGGGCACGCGCGAGCCTGGGCGCAGCCGCATCGACGTCGTCCGCTCCCACGAGGAAGGTGAGGTATCGGTGGCGCACGAGGTTGGACACCCCCTCGCGCATCTTGTCGTTGAGGATGCGGTTGTACTCCTCGACGTATCTGTCGACGCGCGGGTCGCTCTTCTCGAAGAAGCGCTTGCGCCCGATCTCTCGCTCGGGGATGGGGGTGTTGATGATGGTGAGCTGGACCGAGGTCTCCGATCCGAAGTAGTCGTAGAGCTCGCTCATAGCCGCGAAGACGGACTGCTGGTTCTCCTCCCGCGCCGACTGGTAGCTGATATCGCCGAACTCGATGGTCTGGCTGAACAGCCCTTCCTCTACCTGCGCGGTCCCGTCGGCGTACATTGCGTCGTAGCCGATTGCCGAGAGCACGTCTTTGGCCTCCGCGCGTGCGCGCCTCTTTCGGCGCGCAGCCTGCTCGACCCTCTTTTCCTCCTCCTCCAGCCCCGCCGATCGGGCGTGCGCGCCGTGGGCGCGCCAGCTGCCCTTGCGCGGCTCGGCTTTCCCCGTCGGGGACTCCTTTTTGCCCTTACCTGGCAGGATCATAGAGCTCGGCCCCCTTCCTCTTCGCCTTCCGCCTCGCCTTGCGCGACGGATTCCCCGGCGCAGGAGCGAGCTGAGCGCCCTCGAGCACGGGGGTCGAGCGATAGAAGACCCTCTGGTCCTCGAGCTGGAAGCCGAGCCAAAGCGGGACGAACTTCTCCAATTTCATGTGATAGGGCCGCCAGAACCCCGCGAGCCAAAACGGCATGGATGCGCACATGACGGGAAGGGCTGCGTTGCGCACCTCGATCCCGAGCATGAACTGGCAGATGGCGGCTGTTCCGACAGCCGAGGCGAGGCCTCCCGCGAGGCACACGAGCGTGCGCGCGGAGAGCTTGCCGACGATCTTTTCGGTGTATTCACCGATGTCCTTTTGGACCCTTACAGACAGCATTTCCGGCTCCTTATGCTGGGAGCCAGGACGTGTCGAGCTGACCGAAGTAAATCGCCGCAGCTATGATGATCGCCCCGCCTGCGATGGTCGAGATCGCGCTTGCGATCTGGGCTCCTCCCTGCTGTTCCCGGATGGCGAGACCGAGCGACACCGCGCCCCAGACGACCAGAAAGCCGCCCAGGAACGTGACGCAGCCGGAAACGAGCCCGATTATGTTTGAGAGCATCCCGTGTCTCCTTTGCGTGTCTTGAAAGGGACGGCCGCGCGAAGCTATGAGGGGGCCGCCCCAGTTGGTACAATTGGTTGCGGAGCGCATCTCGCGCCCCTTTGCATCCGGGACGGCGCGCGGCTGGCCTGTGTGGAAGCTGGCCTCGCCGCGCTTGTCAAGGGAGTGTCGGCTCCCGCCGTCCCATCTCTCATCTCATGGGCGCATCACCGCCTCTCCTTTCCCGGTACTCCTTGAAGTCGAAGCGCTCCTCGTGCCTCGCGCCCGCATGCCCGGGGTCGACCTCCGGATAGGAGGGATGCTCCTCAATGCGGTATTTCGCCCCTTTCAGGGGGTAGGTCCCGCTGATGAGGACGATCGACTCGTCGCGCGGGAGCCTGCCCACCTCGTCGGGCGTCATGAGGTCGCGCTCGATCACGTTGTAGTTCTGGGTCGTGGAGCGGTTCGCGCCCCTCGAATCGCTTTCCGTGAGCACCTTCACGGTCTGCTTGCCGACCATCTTCGATACCATCTCGTTGGTCTCGGTGGACTTGCCGCCCAGGAACACCACGGTGTCGCAGCAGTCAAGGATGGTCTTCGCGCCTTCCTTCTTGTAGGCGCGCTCGAGCTGGCTTGCCGACTGCAGGATGATGCTGAAGCTCACGTTGCGCGAGCGCGCCGTTGCGATGACCCTCTCGAAATCGGGCACCGTGCCGATGTTTCCGAACTCGTCGAGCAGGAAGTGCACGGGCCGCTTGAGCGAGCCCCCGAAGCGAGCGAGCGCCGTCTTGTACAGGACGCTCGTCGCCTGCCACATGAGGAGCGCGAAGAGGAAGTCGAAGGTCGAGTCGGAATCCGACATGCTCGCGAAGATGGCGTGCCTGCCCTCGCCCGAGCCGAGCGCGTCGAGGGCCATCTCGTCGTAGGAGATCAGCTTCGAAACCGCATCGACCGAGAGCGGCTTGAGGCGCACGTTGCAGCTGATGATGATCGATTTCAGCGTCTTTCCCGCCGCCACCTTGAAGGCGCGGTAGTTCGAGAGCGCGAAGTCCTCTTCGGGGCTGCGGGGCTCGCCGACGCGGACCCATCCCCAGTCGCCTCCGTCGTCGAAGGGGCGTTCCCCTTGCGCGCTTTGCCCGCGCCCCCGCTCCATGAAGCGCATGCCCGTCTCGAGCTCCTCGAAGATAAGGTCCAGCGGGCTCATGTAGGACTCGTCCTCTTCGCGCGCCTCGGCAAGGCTCAAAAGCAGCATGAGCGAGTTGAGGTCCCTTTCCTCGGGTCTGGCGTGGTACACGAGATACGCCACGAGCGCCGTGTAGAGCAGGCGCTCCGAGTTCTCCCAGAACGGGTCGGCGCCCTTGCGGTCCTCGGCGGTGGTGTTCTTGATCAGGCATTCGACGAAGACGAGGATGTCCGCCTGGTCGCTCACGTAGGCGAGCGGGTTGTAGTGCATCGAGCGCGAGAAATCGGTGGTGTCGAAGGTCCGGATGTCGTAGCCGGCGTCCTCGAGGGCCCACCCGACCTCGCCCAAAAGCGTGCCCTTGGGGTCCGTCACGAAGAAGTCGGCGTTCTTCTGCATTATGTTCGGCTTGACGTAGTAGCGCGTCTTGCCCGAGCCGGGACCGCCGAGAACGCATACGTTGCGGTTGCGGTCGTGCTTGAGGTCGAAGCGCTTCGGCTTGAGGGCAAGAGCGAAGTCCCTCGAGAGAAGGATGTTGTTGGCGGGATCCTTCCTGTCCATGAACGCGCGCCCCTCCTTGAGTGTTCCCCAGCGGGCCGAACCGTGTTCCTCTCCCTGTCGGTACGTGCCCGCGCGCACGAGTCTGCGTGCCCAGATCGCCCAGGGGACGCAGGCTGCCATGAGCCCCACGGCAAGCGCCATGGGCTCTGACGTGAGCCCCGTTTCGAGCATTTCGGACAGAAGGACGAGAGCGTCGCACCTCGGGAAGCCCGATGCGCTCGCTGCGCTCGCAAGGGCGTCGCCGGCGCAGAAGCACGCGATGCTCGCCGCGGACGCGGCGATAGCTTGTGATAGCGGCCTCATTTCGCCCTCGTCTCGACGCCGCGCGAGATATCGCGTGCCTTGCCCTTGGCTGCCTCGAGACGAGAGGACGCCTCCCTGGCATGCGCGGCCTTCTCGGCTATAGGCTCGTCCTTGGCGCGCTCGCGCATCTTCGAGAGCTCTTTTCCCGCACGCGGGGCAGAGGCCCGAGTGGCCTTTTCGAGGTCTTTGAAGGCATCGTTCACCGCAGGCGCGTCCTCGACCATGAAGACGAGGTGCTCGCCTTCGGGCATGGGCGCGAACTCGTGGCGGATGCCCTCGCGGGACAGCTTCTCGTCGATGATCTGGCGGATGGTTTCGTATTCGGGCAGGGCCGTGAACTCCGACATGTCGAGCTTCGCCCATTCCGGGGCGCCCGGAGAGGACTCGATCTCCCCTCCGGATATGTTTTCGCAATCGCCGCGGGCTCGCTTGAATGCCGAAGCCAATCGCTCGCCGCTCGCCACCATCGCCGCCTCTCCAACATCCTGGCCGATGCGGATCATCCAGTCGACGAGCTTCTCGCCGGAGTCGTCGCCGAAGTCGTTCGTCATTGGTTTTCCTTT
>USJN01000024.1 GCA_900554945.1 uncultured Coriobacteriaceae bacterium
AAAAGTGGTGCAAACCCCAGCGGGTTTGTATAAAATAAATTCGCCGCACATCGTAGCACGTTGCGGCGACAGAATTGGGCATGTATCGAAAACGAGGACGAATCGTGAACTTGGGCATTCTGAATAGCAAGGCGCTCGCCGCTTCTTTTGCTGTCATGTCCCGACGACGTCCTTTGCGCGACGGCAAAGCCTCGCGCCGTGCCGCTTCGCGCGTTTCTTCTCTGTAACTTTTTCACGTCCTCTTTGGACGGGAACCCCCTTTCATTACTATTGTCCGTGCGCTTCGCTCTGTGCGTATCGCGTGCATCGCCGCAGCTAGCATCGCTGGCGGCCAGGCTCGTTGTTCGCATATCCGCAGGCGCGGGAACCAATTCGATAAGGAATCGACATTATGAAGATTAAAGCCGGTATCGTTGGGGCCGCTGGCTTCGCAGGTGCGGAACTCACGCGCCTTTTGCTGGGGCACCCGAGCTTTGAGCTGTGTGCGATCACTTCAGATGCGCTCGCCGGGCGCGCGCTCGCCGAGGTGTACCCCGCGTTCGCGGGTGCGAGCGACCTCGTCTTCTCCAAGCACGATAAGAGCGTGCTTGCCGACCTCGACGTGGCCTTCCTCGCCGTCCCTCACACGGCGTCCCTCGCGATGACGCCGGACCTCATCGCCGCGGGCACCACGGTCATCGACTTGTCCGCCGACTACCGCCTGAAAGACCCCGCAATCTACGAGAAGTGGTACAAGGTGGCGCACACTTCCACCGATCTTCTTGCAAAGGCTGCCTTCGGCCTGCCTGAGCTCACGGGCGACGAGCTCGCCTCTGCCGCGGCGCGTCGAGCGGCAGGGGAAGCTGTGCTCGTGGCCTGCGCGGGCTGCTATCCCACGGCGACCTCGCTTGCCGCTGCGCCGTTTTTGCGCGCCGGGCTCGTCGAAGAGGGCGCCACCGTCATCGTCGACGCGCTCTCGGGTATCACCGGGGCGGGCAAGAAGGCCACCGAGCGCACGCACTTCTGTTTCGCGAACGAAAGCGTCGAAGCCTACGGGGTGGGAACGCATCGTCACACGCCGGAAATCTCGCAAATCCTGGGGCTTGCCCCCGGCAGGCTCGTGTTCACGCCGCATCTCGTTCCCATGAACCGCGGCCTGCTCTCCACGGTGAAGCTGCCGCTCGCGAAGGGCGCCGCCGCTCCCGATCCCGAAGAGCTCGCCGCCATTCAGCAGCGCTTCTTTGCGGAATCCCCGCTCGTCGAGGCGCTTCCTGCAGGTAAGCTCCCCAAAACCTCGTCGGTCGCCGGAACGGCGCGCGCGCAGGTGGGCGTCGCCTATCACGCGGAAGCTCGCATGATCATCGCGATCGGCGCGATCGACAACCTGGGGAAGGGCGCTGCCGGCCAGGCCGTCCAGTGCGCGAACATCATTTTCGGCCTCGATCAGACCGAAGGCCTCACCTCGCTTGCCGTGGGGGTGTAAAACCCGATGGAAGGAATCGACATGACAGCATTCACCCAGATCGAGGGCGGAGGCGTTACGAGTGCTCTCGGCTTCAAGGCCGCCGGTGTCCATGCGGGTTTCCGTAAGGAGCCTGAGCGTCGCGACCTCGCGCTCGTCGTCGCGGACGAGCCTTGCGCGGCAGCGGGCACGTTCACGAAGAACATCTTCTGCTCCGCGCCCGTCATCATCTCGAGAGAGCATCTCTCCGATGGCGGTACGGGTGCCCCGAGCTATGGCACCGCGCGCGCCGTGGTGGTGAACTCCGGCATCGCGAACGCCGCGACGGGCGTCCCCGGACTCGAACATGCCCGCGAGATGGCGCGCATCACCGCCGACGCTGTGGGTTGCACCGATGAGGAGGTGCTCGTCGCGTCGACCGGAGTCATCGGGCAGCATCTCCCCCTCGATCCCTTCAAGACGGGCGTCCCCCAGGCGCTCGCCGAGGCAAGTCGCGAAGGCGGGGCCTCCGCCGCGCGCGCGATCATGACCACCGACACGCACCCTAAGGAGTATGCGGTCAGCTTTTCAGGCGATGGCCTGGGTTTCGACGGCGTCACCTTCACCGTCGGCGGCATGTCGAAGGGTTCGGGCATGATCATGCCGAACATGGCCACCATGATCGCCATCGTCACGACCGACGCCCCCATCGCCGCGGCGCATCTCTCGCAGATCCTGCGCGACGCTGTGGGTGTGAGCTTCAACAAAATCACCGTCGACTCGGACACCTCGACCAACGACACTTGCGTCACGCTCGCGAGCGGGGCTGCGGCTCCGGGCGCGGCTCCCATCGAGCCGGGAACTCCCGCCTACCGTGCGCTCGCCGCTGCTTATAAGGAAGTGTGCACGAACCTCGCGCGCATGATGGCCGCCGACGGCGAGGGCGCCACGAGGCTTGTGACCGTGCATGTCGCGGGCGCCGCCACCGACGCCGACGCCGACGCTGCCGCGCGCACCATCGCGAACTCGCCGCTCGTGAAGACGGCCATCTACGGTCACGACGCGAACTGGGGCCGCATCGCCGCAGCTGCGGGGCGCTCGGGTGCGGCGTTTCGTCAGGAGGACGTGTCCATCGACATCATGGGCATGCCTGTTTGCCGAGGCGGGCTCACCGTCGCCTTCGACGAGGAGGAGGCGCTGCGACGTTTCGAGGCGCCGGAGATCGCGATCGATGTGAACCTCGGCGCCGGCACGTGCGAAACCACCATGTGGACATGCGACTTCTCGCATGATTACGTAACCATCAACGGAGATTACAGGACCTAATTGCCATGAACTACGATAAGGACAGCAGACCGAACGGGGTCGACACCATCACAGGCGAAGTGCTCGCCGAGGCGATGCCGTGGATCAAGAACATCACCGGCAAGACCATCGTCATCAAGTACGGCGGATCTGCCATGGTCGACGAGCAGCTGCGCGCCGAGGTCATGGCCGACATCGTGCTTCTGAAGATCATCGGCGTGAACCCGGTGATCGTGCACGGCGGCGGACTCGCCATCTCCGAGGCCATGAAGCGCTTCGACATGCCCGTGAAGTTCATCGATGGCCAGCGTGTGACCACCGATGCGGCCATGAAAGTGGTGCGCTCGGTGCTTGCCGGCCAGGTGAACCAGGAGCTTGTCGAGGCGATGAACGAGCACGGCCGGGTCGCGGTGGGCCTGTCGGGCGCCGACGGGGCCACGATCATCGCCGAGCAGGCGAGCGAGCGGCTCGGGCGCGTCGGGCGCGTCGTGCGCATCAACTCGCAGCTTCTCGAAGACCTCGTGTCGGCGAACTATATTCCCGTTCTCGCGTCGGTCGGCATCGGGGAAGAGCCGGGCAGCGGCTTTTTCAACGTGAACGCCGACGTGGTGGCGGGCCATGTGGCAGCGGCCATAGGCGCGCACAAGGTGTTCTTCTTAACCGACGTCGACGGCCTCTACCGCGACTTCGACGACAAGTCGACGCTCATCTCGCGTATCTCGCTTGATGAAGTCCGCGAGATGGTGGACAAAAAGCAGGTCTCGACGGGCATGATTCCGAAGCTGCGATCCTGCATCCGCGCGCTCGACGCGGGCGTGCACCGCGCGCATATCTTAAACGGCACCACGCCGCATGCGCTTCTGCTCGAGATGCTTACCGACAAGGGCGTCGGCACCATGATTGTCCCGCCCGACGGGGACGCGGCGTTCGACTCCACGCGCGAGGGCAGCTTCGCGAGCAAACTGGTGTAACGTGGGCGGTCACCTCACCGCCTTTGTGAGAAGGAGAAACAATGAGTCTTGCTGAACAGCAGCAGCTGGAGGAAACCTACGTCATGCACACGTTCGGCCGTAAGCCGGTCGAGCTGGTGGAAGGCGAAGGCATGGTCGTTCGCGACGATGCTGGCAAGGAATACCTCGATTTCATCGCGGGAATCGGTGCGGTGAGCTTGGGGCATTGCCACCCTGTCGTCGTGCGCGCGATCACCGAGCAGGCCTCCACGCTCATCCACGTGAGCAACTACTATTACATCGAGCATCGCGGGCAGGTGGGCAAGCTGCTCTCCGACGCTCTGAACGAGGACGTGCCCGCCGCCGACCAGGCGCCCTGGCAGACGTTCTTCGCGAACTCGGGCGCCGAGGCGAACGAGTGCGCCATCAAGCTCGCCCGCGCCTACGCGCGCCGTCGCGTTGAGGCCGAAGGCGGCGACGGGGAGGCGGCTCCGCGTGTGATCGTCACGGTGAAGAAGAGCTTCCACGGCCGTACGCTCGCCACGCTCGCCGCGACCGCGCAGCCGGCCAAGCAAGAACTGTTCCAGCCGCTGCCCGACGGCTTCACGCCCACGCCGCAAAACGACATCGCGGCGCTCGAGGCGCTGTTCGAGGCGCAGGGCGACTCCATCTGCGCTGTCATGCTCGAGCCTATCCAAGGCGAATCCGGCGTGCATCCCTGCAGCCCCGAGTTCATGGAAGCGGTTCGCCGTCTCACGGCTGAGCGCCACGCGCTCATGATCTGCGATGAGGTTCAGTGCGGCATCTACCGCACCGGCAAGCCCTTCGGCTTCCAGAACTACGATGTCGTGCCCGATATCGTCTCCATCGCGAAGGGCGTGGCATCGGGCTTCCCCTGCGGCATGTGCGCTGCGCGCGGGGAAGTGGCGGCTGCCTTCAAGCCGGGCGATCACGGCTCCACGTTTGGCGGGTCCAACCTCGCGGTTGCAGCGGCAGAGGCGACGCTGAGCGAGATTCAAAAGGAGAACCTCGCCGCGAACGCGATTGAGGTGGGCGCGTACCTGCGCGAGCAGCTTTCCGCGCTTCCCCAGGTCACCGAGGTGCGCGGTATGGGCCTCATGCTGGCGGCCGACCTCGCAGAGGACGGCAAGGGAGCTCCTGACGTCGTGCTCGACGGGCTTTCCGCAGGGCTTCTGCTCAACGCGACGGGCGCGCACACGCTGCGCTTCCTGCCGCCGCTCGTGTGCAGCAGGGCAGACGTCGATGCGTTAATCGAGAAACTTGGTGGGATTTTATAGTTCGCCAAATGCTCAGGGTGCATTTGGTTTACCGTGGTTAAAACAGTTTTGAGCTGGGAAAGGATACAAAAATGAGCGAACAGAGGGACAGGGTTGTCTTGGCCTACTCCGGTGGCCTCGATACGTCGGTGTGCATCAAGTGGATGCAGGAGGAGCGCGGGCTCGACGTCATCGCCGTTGTTGGCGACGTCGGACAGGAGCACGACGGCCTTGAGAAGATTCACGACAAGGCCCTGCGCACCGGCGCCATCGAGTGCCGCGTGGTCGATATGCGCGAGGAATTCGCCAAGGAATACCTTACTCCTGCGCTTGCCGCGAACGCGCTCTACGAGAACAAGTACCCGCTCGTGTCCGCTCTCTCGCGCCCGCTGATTGCGAAGCATCTCGTCGAGATCGCGCACGAGTTCGGCGCGAAGTACGTGGCGCACGGCTGCACCGGCAAGGGTAATGACCAGGTGCGCTTCGAGGCGTCCATCATGATGCTCGATCCGTCGCTGGAAATCATCGCCCCTGTTCGCGAGTGGGATTTGAAGACCCGTCCGCAGGAGATGGATTGGGCAGCGGCGCACGGGGTGGAAGTTCCCACCACCAAGAAGTCGCCCTATTCGATCGATGACAACCTGTGGGGCCGTGCCATTGAGTGCGGTGTTCTGGAAGACCCCTGGAACGAGCCGCCGGCGGACATCTACACGATGACCACCGATCCCGAGAAGGCTCCCGATACCCCGACTGTCGTGGAGATTTCCTTTAAGGACGGCGTCCCCTGCGCGATCGATGGCAAGGAGATGAGCTACCTCGACATTATTCTCGAGATGAACAAGATCTCCGGCGCGAACGGCTTCGGCCGCCTCGACATGGTGGAGAACCGCCTCGTCGGCGTGAAGAGCCGCGAATGCTATGAGGCTCCAGGCGCGCTCGCCATCATCAAGGCGCACAAGGCGCTTGAGGACATCTGCCTCGAGCGCGACGTGCTCCACTACAAGCTCCATGTGGAACACGAGTGGGCCGACCAGGTCTACAACGGCAAATGGTACGCCCCGCTGAAGGCCGGTCTGGATGCGTTTCTCGCAACGACGCAGGTCAACGTCACGGGCACGGTGCGCCTGTCCTTCTACAAGGGCGCCTGCACGGTCACGGGCTCCAAGAGCGATTACTCGCTCTATACCAAGGAGCTCGCCACCTACGACGAGGGCGACACCTTCGACCACAAATCTGCGAAGGGCTTTATCAACATCTACAGCCTCTTCGGAAAGGTCTGGGCAGAGAAGCACCGCGGGTAAAGGGGGTTTCGCCGGTCTTCCGACCAGCGAAACGAGCCGACGCCGCGCGGCGTTTCGGCGGCACAGCTGGCGCTCCAAGGTTTCGTCGCGTACTTTAAGTACGCTCCCTCAGCCTTTCGCGCCATCTGCACTCGCCAGAACGCCGCTCGCTGACTTTGGCTCGACTTGCAAGTTTCAACATCGTGCAGGTTGAACAGGGCCGAAGCGAGCGTTGTCTTCAGAAGCGAACGACCCAAGGGCGCTCACAAAAGGGCGCCCTTCTCATAGACAAAACGTAGAGTGTAATTCCCGACGGCCTTCACAAAGCGAGTTCCTTAAGCGTTGCGAGGACTGTCTGAGCGACTGAAGGCCGTCGGGAATTACACTCGGGCGACCTTCATAGATTGAAAGGGCACACACACTATGGCACTCTGGTCAGGCAGATTCGAAGAGGGCGTGAGCGAGTTCACGCAGCGCTTCGGCGCATCTCTTCCCGTCGACAAGCAGCTCTACGCGCAGGATATCGCAGGCTCGCGCGCCCACGCAGCGATGCTCGCGCACCAAGGCGTCATCTCGCAGGAGGATGCCGACAAGATCGACGCGGGCCTTGAGCGAATCAAGGGCGAGATCGAGGCGGGAAGCTTCCCGTTCGACATCAACAACGAGGATATCCACATGTCCATCGAGAGCGTGCTCACCTCAGAAATTGGCGATGCGGGCGCGCGCCTTCACACGGGTCGCAGCCGCAACGACCAAGTCTGCACCGATACGCGCCTGTTCGCCAAGAAGCGGGCGCGCGATCTTATGGCCGCGAACGTTGAGCTGCGCGAGGCGCTTGTGTCGCAGGCGGAGAAGCACTTCGACGTCATCTTGCCTGGCTATACGCACATGCAGCATGCCCAGCCGGTGCTCTTCTCCCACCATATGCTCGCGTACGTGTGGATGCTCGACCGCGACTTCGACCGCCTGCGCGCGGCATACGACGCCGCGGACGCGAACCCGCTCGGGTCCGCGGCCCTCGCTGGCACCACCTATCCGCTCGACCGCTTCATGACGGCAGAGGCGCTCGGCTTCTCGCGCGTGATTCCCAACTCACTCGATGCCGTCTCCGACCGCGATTTCCTGCTCGACCTCCTGTATGCCTGCAGCGTGTCGTGCATGCACCTGTCGCGCTTGTGCGAGGAGATCATCCTCTGGTCGACGGCGGAGTTCGGCTTCGTCACCCTGTCCGACTCGTTCTCGACGGGCTCCTCGATCATGCCGCAGAAGAAAAACCCCGACTTCGCCGAGCTCATCCGCGGCAAGTCTGGGCGCGTGATCGGCGACTTGGTTGCGCTGCTCGTCACGATGAAGTCACTTCCCCTTGCGTACAACAAGGACCTTCAGGAGGACAAGGAAGGTGCCATCGACGCTGCGAAGACGCTCGAGGATTGCTATCGGTGCGCCACGGGCATGATTGATACCATGGAGATTCACCCCGACGCCATGCTTGAGCAGGCGAAAAAGGGCTATCTCGCCGCGACGGACGTGGCCGACTACCTGGCGAAGAAAGGCCTTCCGTTCCGTCGTGCGCACGAGATCGTGGGTCATCTCGTGCTTTTGTGTGACAAGCGAGGCTGCGGCTTGGAAGATCTCTCGCTCGAAGACTTCAAAGCGGAAAGCGACCTGTTCGAGGAGGACATCACGAAGTGCCTCGACCTTGCGAGTATCGTCGCCGCGCGCACCACGTTCGGCGGCACGGGCAATTCCGCGGTGAAAGAGCAGCTCGACCAGGCGAAAGAGGCGCTCGCCGCCGATGAGGCCGACGCGGCATCGCTCGCGTAGCCTCCTGACGGGGCGCCGTCGCCCTGATCGGCGACGTTATCACGAAGGCAGGGGTTCGAGAAATCGGCCCCTGCCTTTCTGTATTACGGGGGAGGCGCAGGTCATGGGCCAAAACGACGCCTCTTGTGCCCATTTGCTGACAAAACGGGGGAGCTTTCGAGGGGAAAGCGAGCCGATGCTACAATACTTTGGACTAACGAGGAGGTGCCCGTGGCGTCACGTGCGATTAAAAGCAGGGCCAACATCAAGAAGAAGCATCCGTCGACGGCGGTGATCGCTGTAGCGGCGGTGGTCTTCGCGTTCATCGTCTCGCTTTGTTGGGGTATCTGGTCTGTCGGCTCGTCATGGCTGTCCGATCTCCCCGATTACAAGAGCGCCGACGCGTACAACACCGCGCAGCCGACGGTCGTCTATGCGAGCGATGGGCAGACGGTGCTCGCGGAGTTCCAGATGGAGAACCGCGACCCGGTCGAAATCAACGAGATCAGCGACTACGCGCTCAAGGGCACGGTTGCTACGGAGGACGAGCGCTTCTACTCCCATGGTGCAATCGATCCGTGGGGCATCGGCCGCGCCTTGGTGAACAACCTCATGGGCGGCGACCTTGAGGGCGCATCCACCATCACGCAGCAGTTCGTGCGCAACACAATCCTCTCTTCGGAGATGGACGACATCTCGATCAAGCGCAAGGTTCGTGAGGCGTATATCTCGATCAAACTCGAGGAGCAGTACTCCAAAGACAACATCCTGCTCATGTACTTGAACACAATCAACTACGGCTCGGGCGCCTATGGCATCGAGGCGGCATCGGAGCGCTACTTCTCGAAGCACGCAAGCGAGCTCACCATCGCCGAAGCGGCGACGCTTGTGGGCATTCCCCAGTCGCCGACGTACAACAACCCGATTAACTATCCCGAGAACTGTACGAAGCGCCGCAATGTGGTGCTCGACCGCATGCTCTCGAACGGCGTCATCACCCAGGAAGAGCACGACGCCGCCCAGGCTGAGCCGCTTGTGCTCAATCCGACCGAGCCGTCGACCACGGGAATCGAGGCGTATCCGTACTTCACGAGCTACGTGCGCGACCAGCTGACCAACGCCAACGGCAAGTACGCGTACTCCAAAGACGAGCTTTTCAAGGGCGGGCTGAAGGTATACACCACGCTTGACGTTTCCATGCAGGAGGCCGCCGAGGCGGCTGCGCGCGAGAAGGAGCAGGCGGCGGGCGATAACTATGAGGTTGCGATGGTGGCGATCGATCCCGACAACGGCTACATCAAGGCGCTTGTCGGCGGCAAGGACTACGATGCCTCGCAGGTTAATATGGCTACCGGTACAGGCGGGTCGGGCAGGCAGCCGGGCTCCTCGTTCAAGACGTTCACTCTGGTGGCAGCCATCGAGCAAGGCATCGACCCTAACACTATGATCGACGCTTCCGCGACTGCGAAGCTCCCTGGATGGGAGGTTGCCAACATCAACCACACCAACTATGGGACGAAGAGCATAGCGGACGCCTTCGCGGTGTCGTCGAACACGGCGTTCGCGCGCCTCATTCTCTCGATCGGCCCAGACAAGGTTGTTGATGTTGCCAAGCGCATGGGCATCACCTCGCCGCTCACTGCGACAGGGTCGCTCACGCTCGGCTCTGAGTCGGTGACGCCGCTTGAGATGGCAAACGCCTATGCGACCATCGCGAACGGCGGCACGCACTACGACCCCGAGTGCGTCGAGCGCATCGTCGACCGCAACGGCTCGATCGTGGTCGACAACTCGGCACCAAAGGGCGAGCGAGCCATTTCCGCAGAAGTTGCCCATGCGGCCACCGAGGTCATGAAGGGCGTCATCACGAAGGGCACCGGCAAGGCTGCGGCGCTTTCGAACGGACAGGTCTCGGCGGGCAAGACGGGAACGTCGGAGAATTATATGGATAGCTGGTTCTGCGGCATCACCCCGCAGCTTTCCGTTGCCATCTGGTTCGGCGATCGTAGCGATTACAGTCATGCACAGCGAGTGCCGAGCGGCATGTCTGCGGCGAGCACGTTCCCCGACTTCATGAACGTTGTTCTGAAAGGCAAGCCGACCGAGGATTTCCCGAAAGCAGGCGATCCCCAGTACAAGAGCGATTTCAAGGACACCACGTACCACATCGGCGGCTACTACAGTTCAGCCGACGATGAGGACAAGGACAAGAAGTCCGACGGGGATTCAACGAACGAAAACGGGACTAACACGGGGAACCACCATGGCACCACGGGCAATGGTGGCAACGGTGCAGCCGGCGGCACCGGGGGCGAGACTGGAGGCACCGGTGGCGATTCCGGCGGAGGCACGACGGGCGGAACTGGCGGCGGCGACTCCGGCGGAGGCACGACGGGCGGAACTGGCGGCGGCGACTCCGGCGGAGGCGGCGGTGGCGCTACCGAGCCTGTTCCGATAGAGTAGAGTTTGCACGATTCGTATAATCGCGCGGCGGGTTCTTCCCGTCGTGCATTGATGGGAGAACACATGACCCGACCTTCATTCATCCGCACGCTCGTTGCCGTCTGCGTGAGCGCGATGCTCGCCGTTGCGCTTTCCGGCTGCATGCAGCAGGCATCCACTCAGGGAAACGAGCAGCAATCGGAAAATCGCGAGTACATGACGCAGGTCAACCAGAAGATGGACGACCTCGATTCCCGCCTCTCCGATTTCGTCGATGCCGTTTCGCGTGGTGACGTGGTTACCATGCGCACCCAGGCGGACAACGCGTTCAAGGTGCTTGACGACTTGTCTTCCCTTGAGGCGCCCGAGCCGCTGAAGGATGTTGCAGCCGGCTATGTTGACGGCGCGAACAGTCTGAAGGACGCGCTCAACTCCTATATCCAGCTTTACACGGAGATTGATGGCGCGACCACGACCGAGCCTTTCGATTGGTCAACCTACGATTCTCGTTTGCAGGCAATCCAGGACGCCTATAACGCGGGTATCGATAAGCTGAAGGCGGCTGACGAGGCTGCGGCAGGCAAGGACTAGCGCTTCGGCTCTCCCCCGAGTGCCAAGGCGAGCGAGACTGCTCGCTCTGGGAACGCTCGGCAGATTCTTAAAATGAATTGGTCACAACGCGAAGGCGGCGACCTGCATCATGCGGGCCG
>USJN01000025.1 GCA_900554945.1 uncultured Coriobacteriaceae bacterium
AATCATCCCGCGCCAGATGTTCGAGGTGCCCATCCAGGCCGCCATCGGCGGACGCGTGCTCGCTCGCGAGACGGTGAAGGCGAAGCGCAAGGACGTCCTCGCGAAATGCTACGGCGGCGACATCTCGCGCAAGCGCAAGCTGCTCGAGAAGCAGAAGCAGGGCAAGAAACGTATGAAGGCCATCGGTAACGTGGAGGTCCCGCAAGAGGCGTTCATGGCGATCCTTAAGGTTGACGATTAACCATGTCGAGAAGAGATAAAGAATCTTACAACTGGTTAGATGACCCCTTCGACGAGAAGAAAGCGGCTGCCGAGCGCGAGCGCATGAATGCGAAGGGGGCTTTCCCCGTAGCTGGATGCCTCATCGCGGGAGTTGTCGCCTTGATTCTCGTCGTGGCGCTCTTCGTCATGGGCGCCCTTACGCTCGGTACGCTTGCGAGCGTCTGATAGAGCCGACATATCGAAAGATTCGCATGATGCATGATTTCTTCGCCGAGCATCCGCTGCTCCTTGCGCCGATGGCGGGCGTGACCGATGAGGCGTTCCGCTCGCTCTGTCGCGAGCAGGGGGCCTCGCTTGCCTATACCGAAATGGTCTCCGCTAAGGGACTTTCCTTTGCGAACGAGAAGACGCGCCACTTGCTGCGCCTCGCCCCGGGAGAGGACCTCGTGGCCGTGCAGCTGTTCGGGCACGAGCCGGCCGTCATGGCCGAGCAGGCCGCATGGATCGAGCAGACGATGGGCGACGCGCTCGCGTACCTCGACATCAACATGGGCTGCCCCGCGCGCAAGATCGTGACGAAAGGCGACGGCTCGGCTCTCATGTGCGACCCTGCGCTCGCCGCATCCATCGTGTCGGTGGTGCGCGGCGCCGTGCAGCATCCCGTCACGGTAAAGTTCCGCCGCGGGTTCAAGCTGGGGGAGGAGACCGCCCCCGAGTTCGCCCGTCGGATGGAAGCTGCGGGGGCGTGCGCCGTCACCGTGCACGGGCGCTTCTCCGAGCAGCTCTACCGCGGGAGCGCGGACTGGGACGTCATCGCGAAAGTCAAGCGCAGCGTTGCCATCCCCGTCGTAGGAAACGGGGACGTGCGCTGCGGCGCCGATGCGGTCGCCCTGCGTGAGAAGACGGGCTGCGATGCGATCATGATCGGGCGCGGAGCCGAGGGCAACCCTTGGGTATTCGCCCAGGTGAAAGCTGCACTCGCGGGTGAGAAAGAACCTGCGCGACCCAATATCGCCGAACGTCTTGCCATGGCGCGCCGCCATGCGCACTTGCTCGCCGAGCGGGAAGGGCGCAACATCGTGCGGATGCGTAAGCACGCGATGTGGTACATGGCGGGCCTTCCTGGGGCTGCGACCGCGCGCGGGAAGATCAACGCCTGCGTCACGCCGGAAGATTTCGACAAGGTGTTCGACGAGCTGCTCGCCTTCGCAGCAGCGCACGACTCTGCGTCGGGCGCTTTCGTAAACAAGGAGGCCAACTGATGCCGCACGATCCCTACCGCGCACTCTATCTGCACCTTCCTTTCTGCGTGAAGCGCTGCTCGTACTGCGATTTCACCACGTCTGCCGTCGCCGCGGACGACCCGCGCATCGACGCGTACGTGGAAGACCTCTGCCTTGCAATCCGCCGCAAGTCGAAGGAAGGCGAGCTCTCAGCAATCGAGACGGTATATCTGGGCGGGGGCACTCCGAGCCATATCGGGATGTCGCGGCTGTCCATGCTGCTCTACACGCTCTCGACGTCGATGCGCCTCGAGCCCGACGTGGAATGTTCGATGGAGGCGAACCCCGAAAGCCTCACTCCGAACATGGTCCGCGACATCTGGGCTCTTGGGGTGAACAGGCTCTCCATTGGCGTGCAGAGCTTCGACGACAAGGTGCTTGAAACCCTCGGGCGCGCTCACGACGCGCAGGCTGCCTGTCGCGCGATCGAGGCGGCTCACGAGCGATTCGCCAACGTAAGCTGCGATCTTATGTGCGGCATCCCCGGTCAAAGCGCGGAATCCTTCGAGCAAAGCGTCTCTCGCGCCATCGAGCTCGGTGTCTCGCATATAAGCGTCTACCCGCTCACCATCGAGCCGCACACCCCCTTCGACCGCATGGTGCTCTCAGGCGAGCTGCCCGAGCCCGACGACGACGTCGAGGCGGAGCAGATGGAAATCGCGCAGTCGCTTCTTACCGCCGCCGGCTTTGAGCGCTACGAGGTCGCAAGCTACGCGAAGCCGGGCTTTGCATGCCGCCACAACATCACCTACTGGACGGGCGTGCCGTATTTGGGAATCGGCACTTCGGCGGCGACCATGACGCAGAACAGCGAGCGGCGGATGCGCATGACCGACGGTTCGGTGACTGACGACTTGAACGCCGCGCAGATGGTCGCCGAGGACCTCATGCTCGGCATGCGCATGACGCGCGGCGTCTCCGAGGAGAAGATTGCCGAGGCCAGGCTCATGCTCCCGCGCCTCGACGAGACGATCGACGAGCTTGTCGAGGAGAGCCTCGCAGCCTGGAGCGAGGGCCGCTTGCGCCCGACCGAGCGGGGATGGCTCCTCGGAAACGAGCTCTACGGCGCACTTTTTGACCTCGCTTAAGCCTTTATGAGCACAACTCCTGTGATACATCTATCAAGATATGGCGCACCTTGCCAAATTCTTTAGCACTCGAAGGCATCGGCTGCTAGAATGGCTCTTTGGCATGGCAGACATCGAGATGAAAGGGGTGAAGTCATGCTCTCAGATAGAAGGCAGCGCGTTCTCGCGGCGCTCATCGAGGAATACGTGGCGCGCGCTTTGCCCGTCGGGTCTCGAACGCTCACCGAGCGCTACAAGCTCGGCGTGAGCCCTGCCACCGTTCGCAACGAGCTTTCGATCCTCGAAGATGAGGGCTACATCGCGCAGCCCCATACTTCCGCAGGTCGCATCCCGACCGATTTCGGGTATCGCACCTTCGTGGACGATTTGCTGGCAAATGATTCGCTTCCTAACGAGGAGCGCTACCGAGCGGTCGCCGAGGACCTGCGCAAAAGCGCCTCGGAACTCGATTCGCTCCTCGAGCAAACCTCGAGCGCGCTTGCAAGGCTTACCGATTGCCTCTCGATCGTTCTCGCGCCGACGGTCCTTGAGACGCGCATCAAGCAGATCACGCTCGTGAGCCTTACGGCGTTTCGCGCTATCTGTGTTGTCGTGACCGAAGACGGCAATGTCTTCAACCGCCAAATGGACTTCACCATCCCCGTGGGCAGCGACGAACTTTCGCGCATCCAGGTTCTGCTCAGCAAGGCACTTTGCGGGAAATCGCTCTCCGATGTGGAACGTGGCCTGTCGTTTGGCATGAAGCGCGCCTTCTCCGATCCGCTCGTGCGTGCAGTGCTCGACGAGGTGCTCTCCTGCATCCAGGAGGGGCAGACGGGGCGAACCCACCAACTCGGCATGAGCGCGCTTCTCGCGCAGCCCGAGTTCTCGCACACCGATGCGGTGCTGCCGCTTGTGCAGGTGCTCGAGGACGACACGGTGCTTCTGCATATCCTCGACGACCTGACGAGCACCGACGAGGACCTCTCCATTCAAATCGGGAAGGAAAACAAGACCGAAGGCCTCTCGGGAGTGTCCGTCGTGGCGAGCCGCTACGGGCGCGGGGATGCGGAAGGCGTCGTCGCCGTCATCGGCCCGACGCGAATGGATTATTCGAAGGTTATCCAAGCCGTGCGCGCGGCAAGCGCGGCGCTTGGTGAATCGTAGTGAACTGTGCGGCTTTGACGAGCCGCTGACGAGAGTAGTTGAGAAAGGCAAGAGATGGCCAAGGACCTGTATGAGATTCTCGGCGTGTCGAAGGACGCGTCCGACGCCGAGATCAAGAAAGCGTTTCGTCGTCGTGCGCGCGAGCTGCACCCCGACGTGAACAAAGCTGCCGACGCCGAGGACCAGTTCAAGGAACTCAACGAGGCATACGATGTCCTCTCCGACCCCAACAAGCGCGCGCAATACGACCGCTTCGGCACCATTCCCGGCGCCGCGGGCGGCGGATACGGCGGAGGATCGGGCTACGTCGACTTCGACGACCTGTTCGGCGGCGGCTTCGGCGGCATGGGCGACATCTTCTCGTCGTTCTTCGGCGGCCAAGGCGGCCAGGGCGGACGGCCCGCGCGCAAGGAAGGCCGCGACATGGGCGTCGGCCTGCGCATCACGCTCGAAGAAGTCGCACGCGGCGTCGAGAAGGAAATCGTCTACGACCGCCTCGCACCGTGCCCCGACTGCAAGGGGACGGGCCTCGGCGAGAACGGCAAAGTCGTCACTTGCCCCGAATGCGGCGGCAAGGGCCGCGTCGTCAGCGTCCAGCGCACGTTTTTGGGCGACATGCAGACGGCCACGACCTGCAAGAAGTGCAACGGCACCGGCTTGTCGATCGAGAACCCCTGCCCCGAGTGCGAAGGCCAGGGCCGTGTGCCTGACCGCCAGCGCGTCACGGTTAAGGTGCCTGCGGGCATCCGCGATGGCCAGCAGCTGCGCGTGGGCGGCTTCGGCGAAGCGGGCATCCAGGGTGCTCAGGCGGGCGATCTCATCGTCACTTGCCGTGTGCAACCGCACGAGTTCTTCGAACGTGACGGCGACGACTTGCATGGGCGCGCGAACGTGTCATTCATCCAGGCGATTCTCGGTGCCGAAATCGAGATCGACGGCATCATGCCCGACGAGAAGGTGCAGGTCCGCATTCCCGCGGGTTGCCAAAACGAGCAGGTCGTTCGCGTGAAGGGCTTCGGCATGCCGCGCCTGAAGAGCGACATCCGCGGGAACATGTACGTCCATGTGAACGTCGTCATTCCCGAGAAGATCACGAAGAAGCAGCGCGAGCTGCTCGAGAAGCTCGCGGACGAGATGGGCGAAGAGGTGGCGGCTCCCCGAAGCCCGCTGCAAAAGCTGCGCGACGCCTTCAACTAGCGCACCTGAAGAGTAAGGTTGCAAACACCCATGTCACTGCCACGTTTCTTCCTTAAAAGTCAGGTTATCGCCGACGAGCCGCTAGAGGTTTTCCCCTTGCGGCTCGCGCGCGATGACGCCAAGCACGCCAAGGTTTTGCGCTTGGCCCCGGGCGAGCACATCGCGGTCATCGATGCGGCTCAGGATTACTTCGAGTGCGAGATTGCATCCTTTGATGACGATTTCCCCCTCGTGCGCATCACGCGCCACGAGGACGCGACCGACGACGGCCCGCTTGTGATGCTCGTGCAGGGGCTTGCCAAGGGCGAGAAGATGGATTCGGTCATTCGACATGCAACCGAGCTCGGCGTGGCGGCATTCATGCCCCTGACCTGCGAGCGCTCCATCGTGAAGCTCGATGCGAAGAAAACGAGGACGCGCCTCGACCGATGGTGCTCCATCGCGAAGAGCGCTGCGATGCAGTCGGGCCAGCCGCGCATCCCCGAGGTGCTCGAGCCCCGAAGCGCGAAGGAGGCGGCGTCCGAGCTCGCAGAGGCAACCGCCGTGCTCGTCTGCTGGGAGGAGGCTCCCCAGACTGCTTCGCTTGCGCACGCGATCGAGCGGGGGCTCTCGGAGTGCTCCTGCCCCCGCGGCGATGCGCGCATCGCCGTCGTGGTCGGGCCTGAAGGTGGGCTCACCGAGCGCGAGGTTGGATTCTTTTTGGATGCGAACCCCCGCGCATCGCTCGTCAGCTTGGGCTCATCGATTCTCCGCACGGAGACGGCGGGCGTCGTAGGACCTGCTCTCACCTTATATGAGCTGGGAAAGCTTGGAGGTACTCGATGAAGTACGCCGTCGTCAACCTCGGCTGCAAGGTCAATCGCGTCGAGTCGGACGCCTTCGCGTCTTCCCTCGATGCCCACGGTGCGAAAAGCTGCGACGCGGCCGACGCTGACCTCATCGTGGTGAACACCTGCACGGTTACGGGCGAGGCCGAGAAGAAGACGCGCAAGGCCGTGCGAGGAGCGTTGCGCGCGAACGACCGTGCGACCGTCATCGTCACCGGGTGTGCCGCGGCCATCGACAAGGACACCTTCCTTGCAATGGACCCTCGCGTGCGCGTCATGGGGAAAGCCGAGCTTGCATCCTCTATCGATGCCGGCGCCTGGGAACTTGACGCTGCGGCGCACGGGCCCGCGCTTCCCGTTGGAGAGGGCTACCGCACCCGCGTGGGCGTGAAGGTCCAGGACGGCTGTAACAATGCCTGCACCTACTGCGTCGTGCACGTTGCACGTGGGAAGGCGACCAGCGTGGACCCTTGCGAGGTCGTGCGTCAATGCCGAGCGCTTGCGAGTGCCGGCGTAAAAGAAATCGTCCTTACCGGGATAAACCTCGGCTCCTACCGTTGGCGTGACGAGGAGACGGGGGAGACGACAGGGCTTGCCGACCTTTTGCGAATGCTCCTCGAAGAGACGGCTGACCTGCACGAAGAAGAGGAATACCCCGTGCGCTTCCGCGTTTCGAGTGTCGAGCCGTGCGATGTGCACGACGATTTGATCGAGGTGCTCGCAACGGCGGGCGGGCGCGTCTGCCGACATCTCCACCTTCCCCTGCAATCGGGCAACTCGAAGGTGCTGCGCGAGATGCACCGCCCTTACAGCGCCGAGCATTTCGAAGCGATCGTCGCCAACCTGTACGAGCGCGTTCCCGAGCTGTCTCTGTCGACCGATATCATCTGCGGCTTCCCCGGCGAGACGGAAGGGGAGTTCGAGGACACACTCCGCGTCGCCCGTACCTACCGGTTCTCGAAGATTCATGTGTTCCCGTACTCGAAGCGCGAGGGAACGCCTGCGGCGGCGCGCATCGACCAGGTCCCTCCCGGCGTGAAGGCCGATCGCGCCCAGCGGCTGCGCGATTTGGGAGACCTGCTGCGCGACAAGGAGCGCGAGGCCCGTAAGGGCACACACGAGCTCGCCGTCGTCGAGGAAGAAGGGGTTGCCCTCACGGAGAGCTACTTCGAGGTTCCCGCGCCTAAGAATGCGAAAGCTGGCGAGATGATCGAGGTCACGCTCTAGCTGGGGTTTTCCGCTGTGCGAGACGAACGTTCGCCGAAGTAATATTGCCTCAAAACTAAAGGAGCCTTCCTTTTCCCGAGCACGAGAAAGGGAAGGCTCCTTCGCATTGCATGACGCAGCAGCGTCTCTTACAGGCCGATGCTCGCGAAATACTCTTCCGCATAGCGCGCCGAATCGGCCGCGTCCTTGCTGTAGTGGTCGGCGTGGATCTGCGCGGCGTATTCGGGCGTGAGCACGGCACCGCCGACGAACACCGAGCACCCCGGCACTTCGCTATGCAGCAGCTCGATCGTCTCCTCCATCGCCTTCACGGTCGTCGTCATGAGGGCAGATAGGCCGACGAGGCGGACGTTCTGCTCGCGCACGACGCGCAAAATCTCGCTCGGATCAACGTCGCGCCCCAGGTCGATGACACGGTACCCGTAATTCTCAAGCAGCATCTTCACGATGTTCTTGCCAATGTCGTGGATGTCACCCTTCACAGTCGCGACGACAATCGCGCGCCCGTCGTCGATGGCTGCGCCCGATTCGCCCATATGCTCGCGCACGACGTCGAAGCCTGCCTTCACGGCCTCAGCCGATGCCATGAGCTGGGGCAAAAAGAACTCGCCTGCATCGAATTTCTTGCCGACGACATCGAGTGCGGGGATGAATGCCCCGTTCACGACGTCGAGCGCATCGCAGGACGTAAGAAGCTTCTCGGTCATTTCTCCCATAGGGCCCTTACGGCCTGACATGATGAGATTGACAACCTGCTCGATCTCGCCCGATGCATGCGCGAGCGACTCCGGTATAGCGATCGGGCAAGCGGCGTCGGTTGGCTTCGCGGGCTGCGGCTGCGGAAGGGTTCCCGCCTGCGCCGCCGCCGTGCCTACGGGCGCCGTGTAGGGGTCGGGCGCATTCGCGTAGTCCTCGATGTAGCGCACCGCGCCCTCGTCCTGCATATTTAAGACGCGGAAGGCGTGCACCGTGTCCATATAGCGCGCCGAAGAGGGGTTAAGGATCGGGAAGTCGAGCCCGCAGCCGAGAGCAGCCGCTAGAAACGTGCTGTTCAGGAGCGCGCGCTGGGGGATGCCGAAGCTCACATTTGACACACCGAGCACCGTGCGCACCCCGAGGCGCTCTTTGACAAGCGACACCGCCTTCACGATTTCCATCGCTTCGCTCTGATTTGTGGCGACTGCCATGACGAGGCAGTCGATTACGATGTCCTCGCGGGGGATGCCGATGCGCTCGGCTTCGGCGACGATCTTCTCGGCAACGGCAAAACGGCCCTCGGCTGTCGGCGGGATACCCGACTCGTCAAGAGCGAGCCCGATGATCGCACAGCCATACTTCTTGGCGAGCGGCAACACGGCGTCGAGGCTCTCGCGCTTGCCGTTTACGGAGTTGATGAGGGGCTTTCCTGCATAGCTGCGGACCACGCGCTCGATGGCGTCAGGGCTGCTCGAGTCGATGACAAGCGGCAGGGTCACCGTGGCCGAGAGCTTCTCGACAACAGCGGAGAGCATAGCGGGCTCGTCGAGCTCGGGAAGGCCAACGTTCACATCGAGCACATCGGCGCCTGAGTTTCTCTGCGTGACCGCTTCGCCGATGACGTAGTCAAGATCGCCCGAGCGAAGCGCGGCTTTAAGCTTCTTCTTGCCCGTGGGGTTGATGCGCTCACCGATGACGGCAACAGCGTGTTTTCCCTTTTCAAGCACAACCGCTTCCTGGGCGCTCGTAAGAACGCAGGCAGGCTTGAAGGCACGCGGCGTCGGCTTTCCGCGGCTGGCGAGCTCCTTTGAAAGCAGCTCGATCGATCGGGGAGTCGTTCCGCAGCAGCCTCCGACGATGCTCGCGCCAGCATCGAGCAAAGGGCCCATTGCACGCGCGAACTCCTCAGGACCGACGTCGAAGACGGTCTCGCCGTTTTCCATATGGGGCAAGCCAGCATTGGGCTGCGCCATGAGCGGGCAGCGCACACGGGACGCCATAGCGTGCGCAGCGCCGGTCAGCTCGGCAGGACCGAGCGAGCAGTTGAAGCCGACCGCCTGCGCGCCGAGCGAGCTTAAGACCTCCGCTGCGATCACGGGAGTGGTACCGAGGAACGTTCGGCCGTCTTCCCCGAAAGTCATCGTGACGAACACCGGCAGCGTCGAGTTTTCGCGCGCCGCGAGCAGGGCGGCCTTCGCCTCGCGCAGATCCGCCATCGTCTCGATAAGGATGATGTCGCATTCCGCGGCGACAGCTGCGTGCACCTGTTCAGCGAAGATGTCGTAGGCCTCGTCGAAGGAAAGCGTTCCCATCGGCTCGAGCAGCGAGCCCGTCGGGCCGATGTCGCCCGCGATGTAGGGCGCGCCGGCAGCTCGCGCGCAGTCGGCAGCTAGCCAGTACGCTTCCTCGACGCTCATCTTATCGCCGAGCTTCAGGCGGTTCGCGCTGAACGTATTGGTCGTGATGACCTCGGCGCCCGCCGCGATGTAAGATGCGTGAATCGCCGTGATATCGTCTGCGTGCGTCTTGCAGAGCAGCTCGGGGACGGCTTCGAGCGCATCGAGGCCTCGTTCCTGCATCTGCGTTCCCGTGGCACCGTCAACGAGCAGGTACTCCCGCCCCTCGAGTGCGCGCTTTAAATGCTCGTCTTTGATGGTAAGGCCGCTCAAATCGCTAGCCATGGCATGTCCTCCCTTGCTTTCGTATCATGCACACCTGCCCGAGCGAGCACGTGGCGCAGCTTCGTCTTACGCCTGCCGCACGCGTTCCAGGCTCGAAAAGCCCGATGGCCGCCGTGATACTCTTCGACGGCACGAGCAGGAAACTGTCGGTGCAGCTCACCGCCAAACGCCCCGGTGCGCCGAGCGCTTGCAGCAGAGCGGGCTGCATCGAGAGCGGCGCATCGCCGTAGCCTGGGCTGAAACGCCAGTTGGTGCGAAACCCTGCCTCGCTCGCTTCTGCGACCACCTCGGCTTCGACGCGGTTCGCACACGCTTCCACAAGCGCGGAAGCGCAGGCGCTGTAGAAGAGCGCCTCGGTCGGGCTTGTCGCTTGGTAGCGCGCGATTGCGCGCTCGGATGCCATTCCCACCGTGCACGAGAGCAGTGCCACGCCAGCAGCACCTTTCATGTGCGCCGCCATGCTTGTTCCCTCAAGGCGAGCGGACGTCCCGGAAAGATACACCCCTGCGTCTTCTCCATCAGGCACGTTGCGATCGATGGAGAACGCCGCCCACGAGTAGGCGGGCGAAAGCGTCTCCTCGCACTCTTTCGCTATCGCGTCGAAGCGGGCAGCAAGCTCGCAATCGAGTTCCTGGTCGCCGTAGCCAAGGTACCCGAGCGCCTCGTCGCGATCGAGTCGCAAAGACCCTTCCGCCGGAGCGCAGGGAAACGTTGCGCTTTTCGGCTTCCCATTGAGAAAGCCGGCGAAGCGCGAATCGGTTTCGCTTCTAGCCGGCACAGCGTATCGCCTCGGTGCAGGCGCGGGCGATGTCGGGGTGGTTCATTGTGTAGACATGAAGGCCGTCCGCGCCGTGTTCCTCAAGGTCGACGAGCTGCTTGCAAGCATACTCGATGCCAGCCGCACGAAGACTTGCGGGGTCGTCCTCGTAGCGGGCGAGCAGTTTGATGATGGGGCTCGGAAGAGAGGCGCCGCACATGAACACCATGCGCTGGATCTGCTGCTTGCTCAAAAACGGCATGATGCCGCAGGTGATCGGGGCATAGATCCGCGCGGAGGTGCAACGCTCACGGAAGCGGTAGAAATAATCGTTGTCGAAGAACAGCTGCGTCACGAGGAAACTCGCTCCCGCATCGACCTTCTCCTTCAAATGCTCGATGTTGACCTTCGGGTCGATGCAGTCGATGTGCCCCTCGGGATACGCCGCAGCGCCCACGCAGAAGCCGGCGTCGGCAAGCGTGGGGATGAGGTCCTTCGCGAAGCGGAACTCGGTGGGCTCGACTCCTGCCGGGATATCGCCGCGCAGCGCGAGGACGTTCTCGAGGTTGTGCGCGTGCAAATCCTCGATGGAGGCCGCAATCGAAGATGCGGTCGCACCGGCGCAGGTGAGGTGCGCTACGCAGACCGTGCCGAAGTCAGACTGGATGAGCTCGGCCACATCGTTGGTGGAATGCTTGTTGCCGCCGCCGCCCGCCGAGTAGGTAACAGAGATGAAGTCGGGGCCAAGGGGGGCGAGGCCTCCTGCAACCTC
>USJN01000026.1 GCA_900554945.1 uncultured Coriobacteriaceae bacterium
TCCATTCCAGTAACTGGGTTTCTTTGTCGATGGCGTTGCGCCGCCAGCAATTTCGCCAAGCTGGCCGAGTGTTCGAGCGACCCTACAACCCATACCCAATCGCCTCCAAGTTCTTCTTAATCTGCTCCTGCAGACGGTTGGATTCCTCGAAGCACTTGGAAATCTCACTGGTCAGGCGTGCCATCTTTTCTTCGAAGGGCTCACCATCGTCCTCGGCTTCGGCGATACCCACGTAGCGGCCGGGCGTTAGGATGTAGTCCTGCTTGGCGATCTCGTCCAAGTCCGCCACGGCGCTGAAACCCCTTTCGGACTCAAGCTCGCCCTTGCGGAAAGCGTCGAACGCGCCGGCAACCTTGGCGATGTCCTCTTCGGTGAACTCGCGCAACTTGCGCGTGACCATCGTGCCCATCTCGCGCGCATCAATGAACAGCGTCTTGCCGGGCTGGGCCTTCTTTTTGTTCAGAATCCACAGGCAAACGGGAATCTGCGTGCTGTAGAACAGCTGCCCAGGCATGGCGACAATGCCCTCAACCAAGTCATCCTCTACGATGGCGCGGCGGATGCCTCCCTCGCCGCTGGTTTGGCTCGAAAGAGAACCGTTCGCGAGCACCAGGCCAATCTTGCCCGTGCCGTTCAGGTGCCAAATCATGTGCTGCATCCAGGCGAAGTTCGCGTTGCCCACGGGCGGTACGCCATATTTCCAGCGCACGTCTTCCCGCAACGCCTCGCCGCCCCAGTTCTTCAGGTTGAAGGGCGGATTCGCCAGCACATAATCGACCTTCTCGTTTTTATGCTGGTCGGTGCTAAAAGTATCAGCATAGCTGCCCAAGTCGGCCTCGATGCCGCGGATGCCCAGATTCATCTTGGCGAGCTTCCAGGTGGTGGGGTTGCTCTCCTGGCCGAAGATGGTGATGTCCTGCACCACATTGCCGCCATGATGCTCGACGAACGCGGCCGACTGCACGAACATGCCGCCCGATCCGCAGCAAGGGTCGTACACACGGCCGTGGAACGGCTGCAGAATCTCAACCAGCGTGCGAACGATGCACGAAGGCGTATAGAATTCGCCGGCGTTCTTGCCCTCCATTGAGGCGAACTTCTGCAGGCAGTACTCGTAAGCGCGGCCCAGCAGGTCTTTCTCGCTCTTGTTGTCGGTCATCTGCACGTTGGTGAACAGGTCGACGACATCGCCCAAGCGGCGCTTATCTAGCTCTGGGCGAGCAAAGTTCTTGGGCAGCACGTCTTTGAGCTTGTCGTTTTCGCGCTCGATTGTGCGCATGGCATTGTCGATGACCTGACCGATCTCGGGCGTGTGGGCGGCTTGAGCAATGTTCGCCCAGCGCGCTTCTTCCGGCACAAAGAACACGTTCTGCTCCATGTAGCAGTCGCGGTCTTCCTCATCTCCATAGCCTTCGGCGACGAGCTCTTGGTAGCGCTCGTCGAAGCGGTCGGAGAGGTACTTCAGGAAGATGAGGCCCAGCACGACGTTCTTGTATTCAGCGGCGTCGAGGTTGCCGCGCAGCACGTCCGCCGCGTCCCACAGCTGCTTCTCGAAGCCTACGTCGGCTGTGTTCTTTGTCTCTTTCTTGGTCCTTGCCATACTGCTAGTTCCTATCCTTCATTGATGGGGGCGTTGTAGGATTGTTCTGCCTGAAGCAGGTCTTCCAGAGCGGATTTCTTGGTGTCGAGTTCATCTGCTGCGCATGGGTAAACGTACAGGTGCACATTCTGCTCGTACTTCACGTCGGCATAAACATCGGGGTTGCCTGCGCGCGAGCAGGCAAGGTCAATCGCATCACCCACATTGGGTCCGGCGCCGACGTAGACCCCGGTGTAGTCGGTCAGGTCGTTATCAAAGTCGAACTTCGCATAGGTCGCGATGGCAAAGCACCCCGGCGAGTCGAACAGCCCGGCAGATATGACAGCAGCCGCGGTCTCGCTGTTGCCCCGTAGCTTCAGATAATCCTTCATGGGGATAGAACGGCTGGCGTTCATGAGAACGGTTTGTTGCGCCTCTTTGAGCGCTTTCGCAAGGTCGCGTTCTTCCCTCTTTACCTTTCTGGCGTCCAGAAACGAATCCTTCGCCGAGATCGCCTTGTCGGCGATTCCGACAATGGCGCCTTTCGTCTTGCCAGCGACGACCTTGCCCTCTTCTGAATCAAGGACGGGCTGTACCGAATCTTTGAGGGTCCCGGCAGCGCCGACCACAGTCGTAGCGGCACCAATAATCTGGGCAACTGTCTTCAGTCCCTTTACGTATGCATTAACCCCGGCCATTCAAATACTCCTTTACGCTGCGTTGTCGGCCCAGATCTCGCACTGCTCCATAACGGTGGAGAGCGCCGACTCCATGCCCTCGGGCGGATACTTGTGATGCTTGAGCAGGCGCTTTATCGCCACGCGCATGGCGGCGCGGGCGCTCTGCTTCTTCTGCCAGTCCACCGTGCGCATCTCGCGCATCTTCGCGGCGAGCTCCTGCGTGATGGCGACCAGCTCGTCGTTTCTCTCGCGGTAGTAATCGGCGATGGCCTGCGGCTGAGTGAGCGCCTCGTAGAACGCGAACTCTTCGTCGGTGAGCCCCAACTCTTTGGCTTTCTGGTTCTCGGAGAGCATCTCCTTTGCCATCTTGAGCATCTCCTCGAACACCTCGGCGTTCGTGAGCTGCCCGTTCAGGTAGCTATTCACCATGCCCCGCATGAGCTCGGAGTACTTCTTCGCCTGCGTCACGCTCTTCTTGCGGTAGCCCTTGATCTGGTCGTCGATGAGCTTTCGCAGAAGCTCATAAGCAAGGTTCTTCTCCTTCATGCGCGAAAGGCTCATCAGGAACTTAGGATCGAAGATCGAGACCGTCTCATCTTCCACTTTGAATAGGTCGATCACGCCGTCGGTATGAACGATGTTCTGCTCGAGCAGCGCGTTGATGCGCTCGTTCACCTGCTTGAGGGTAAGCTTGCCGCTGCCGCCATGTCCGCCGCCCTGCTCGGTGAGCTGCAAAATGAGCTCGCGCACTACCTGGAAGTAACCCGCCTCGATGCGCTGGACGTCGGTGGCGCGGCTCTTGGCGAGCCCGTATGCCTTGAGCATGACGCCCGCCTGCTCCACGAAATCGCGAGCGGTGCCCTCGTCACCGGGTGCGAGGATGTGGTTCACGCCGCCCGTTATGAGCTCGCTTCGACGCGCGGCGGACTCGGTTGTGAGGAACTCGGAGTAGTCGAAGCCGAACATCTTGTCGCGGCAGACCGCAAGCTTCTCCAGGAACTTGGGGTAGGCCGTCTTGCCGATGTCCATGTCCCCGTACTTCTTCTGGTCGCGTTTGGTGTAGTCCTTCATGGCGCGCTTGAGTGCGTTGGCTATTCCCACGTAGTCGACGACCAGACCGCCCACCTTGTCCTTGTACACGCGGTTCACGCGGGCGATGGCCTGCATCAGGTTGTAGCCGCGCATGGGCTTGTACACGTACATGGTGGCGAGGCTCGGCACGTCGAACCCAGTGAGCCACATGTCCACGACTATCACGATCTTGAGCGGGTCGGTGTCGTCCTTGAAGCGCTTCGCCATCTCCTTGACGTGGACCTTGTTGCCCACCACGTCGAACCACCACTCGGGGTCTTGGTTTCCCATGGTCATTACCACACCGAGCTTGCCCTCTTCCTTCCAGGCGGGACGCAGCTCGCAGATTCGCTGATATATGGCCATAGCGGCGGGACGAGAATACGCCACGATCATCGCCTTGCCAGTGAGTTCATGGGCTCGGTTGGCTTCATAATGCCCGACGATATCATGACAAAGCGCATCGATAACCTCGGGGGCACCCAGCACGGCGTCCAGGTTCGCGAAGTCGCGCTTGCTCGCATCGATAGTCTCGGCGTTGGCCTGCTCGGTGAGCTTCTCGTACTCGTCGTCGACCTTGGCGAGGATACCTTGGTCGAGTTTGAGTGCGACCACACGGCTCTCGTAAAACACGGGGCGCGTGGCATTGTCCTCCACAGCCTGCGTCATGTCGTAGACGTCGATATAGTCGCCGAACACCTCGCGGGTCGAGCGGTCCTCCGCAGAGATGGGCGTGCCGGTGAACCCGACGAACGTCGCATTCGGCAGGGCGCGGCGGATGAGCAGCGCGGTGCCCGTGTGCTTCTTGCCGTCTCGGTCGAACTTTTCCTCGAACCCATACTGTCCTCGGTGCGCCTCATCGACCATCACCACGACGTTCTCGCGGTCGGAGAGCGCGGCGGCTTCCTCCTCGAACTTCTGCATCGTGGTGAAGATGATGCCGTTGGCGCGACGGCTCGTGATTTGCTGTGTAAGATCGGCTCGGCTCTGTGCCTGCACGGGCGTCTGGCGCAGAAAGTCAGAGCATTTGGAGAACTGCGTGAACAACTGCGAGTCGAGGTCGTTGCGGTCGGTGATCACCACGATGGTGGGGCTGTCGAGCTTCTCTTCGAGAAGATGAGCCAGAAACACCATCGAGAGCGACTTGCCCGAGCCCTGCGTGTGCCAGAAGACGCCGCCCTTGCCGTCGCCGCCGATAGCCTCGTGCACGCTCTCGAAAGCCTTGTTCACCGCGAAGTACTGATGGTAGCCAGCGAGGATTTTTTAATATGAGCAGGACATTGTCAATAGGCAATGAAGGGCCAAGGGCTGTTATGAACGCCCTTGGCCCTATCTATCTTGGCCGGAATTCCCGTTGACAGCGCGTGTCGGATCGACGCCCGTCTGGCAGTTTAATATTCGCCCGTCGCGCAGAATGCGCCGGTGCATCTCGTTGCTACGGCCGGCCCCTCCGGTTCGTCTGTCTTGCGACGTGCGTGGCGGCTTCGCCGCCGCACGAAAAAAATCCGCGGATGGGGGCCGACGCCCGTCGAGCCCGGGGATTCCGGGAAAGACCCGGATATGTTCGCGGCGCGCCCGCTAGGCGCCTTCAGCCATTCGGCCCACGGCCCAGCACCAGCAGGCCAGTTCGCGCGCCACCGCGACGTTGGCCACGCTGCTCTGCTTGCCCGCATCGTCCATGGCGCGGCGCCTGTCGACGAGCCTCCTCACGCCCGCGCTGGCGTGCCTGCGCGTCGCCTCGTCGACTATTTGCCCTTTGACCAGGCCTTTCGGCGACCTCGACGCTCCCTTGTAGTGCCAGGCGGCCTCGACGAGCAGCTTTCTCAGGTGCTTGTTGCCGGCCTTGGTTATCCCGCCGTGGAATTGCGACTCGCCGCTGGAGTGCTCGGAGGGCACGAGCCCCACCCATGCCGCGAAGCCCGAGGCGGCGGCGAACCTCGCGAAGCCGTCGACCTCGCAGGCGATCGAGACCGCGGTGACGGCGTCGACGCCCTTGAGGCATTTGAGCGCGTCGCACGTCGGCTTCCACCTGGGCTGCTGGGCCAGCGCCTTGACTTTCGCCTCGAGCGCGGCCTTGGCGGCATCGGCCTCGCGCACGCGCACGCAGTAGTGGTCCAGCGTCGCCATGGCGGCGCCGTCCCCGAGGTCGATTCGCCCGACCCACGCCCAGAAATCCCTGGTCCAGCGGTTGCGCCTCTGGCCGGCGGAGTTCCTCTCGTCGTAGACGAACCCGTGTCTGAGCAGGAACTTCGACAGCCTTTGCTTGGCGCGGACCGCGTCGTCGCGCGCGTCGGCGAGGGCCCGCGTCAAATCCCGCGCGCCCTCGCATTCGGCATCGGGCACGTGCACCTCGGTGACCACGCCCAGCGCGAGCTGCACGGCGAGGAACTGCGCGTCGCGCCTGTCGGTCTTGCGGCCGCGGTCTGCGGCGGGCTTGTGCATCTTGGACACGGCGCCGACGACGCAGTCGACGCCCATCGACCTCAGCTCGCGGCACAGGTGAAAGCCCGTCACGCCCGACTCGTAGACGCATTTGGCGGGCTGGGGCAGCGAGGATGCCCACGAGGCGATCTCGCAGGGCTCGTAGCCGAACGACCTCCTGATCGTCTCGCCCGTTTCCGGGACAAACGCGCAGGCCTTCACCGACCTGGCGTGCACGTCTAGCCCTACGAAAGTGGTAGCATTGCTCATCGGAAGCCCCTTCCATGAATGCGGCGTGGCCGCTGGCGGTTCGGACACCTCTATTGTCGGCCTAATCCGCGGATATGCATGCAGGAGGGGCTTCCAACTTTTTCATGTCCTGCTCATATCGTCTTGCTGGCGAACGGTCGCTAAAGTACGTGTCGTTCGGTCGGCGAGACTGACCGGCATAAACCATCGCAAGCTAATCAACAGGGCGTTCGCCAGAGCTTGCGGACAAGAGGGGTAAACAGAGCGGGCAGGACAAAACCCGCTCACGAGAGGAAAAGAGGGGTTGAAAATGAGCGAAGAGGCTCGTAAGTCCGAGATCAATCAAACAGGCCGCGCCTGGGTCGTCGCGATCATCGCGATTGTCGCGTCCATCTTGATCTCGGTCAACAACAACAAACTTCCCGCAACGGCGTCACTCGTGCTGCCGGCGCTGGGCATCGACACCGGTGCGCTCAGCACGCTGATGTCGTTGAACGGCTACGTCGGGTTCGTCCTGGCGTTCGTGGCCGCAACCATCATCATGAAGTTCGATTCGAAGAAATCGACGCTCATGGTTTTGGGATGCGCGCTCGTCGGTGCGATCATCAGCGCTTTCGCACAGTCCTATGAGCTTCTGGTCGTCGGCCGCCTTATCGAGGGCGTGGGCTATGCCTGCATCGGCACCGTGGTTCCCGTTCTCGTGTCCGAATGGTTCCCTCCGTCGAAGCGCGGTGTGCCGATGGGCATCTTCTCCGTGTGGGTTCCGCTCGGCTCCATGTTCATCATGGGCACATCCGGATTCTTCTTCAACACGGCCGATCCGTCGAGCTACCACAACGTGTTCTGGTTCGTCGTCGTGCTCATGGCTATCATCACCGTCATCTGGATCGTTGCCGTCCGCAACCCTCAGCATTCCTATCTGGAAGACGAGACTGACCCCAGCGCCCCGAAACCGAAGGTCTCTGAGGGCTTCAAGAGCCTGTCCTGCTGGGTTGCCATGATCGCGTTCGCCGCGTTTGCTCTGGGAACGGCATGCGTCATGAACTTTGAGACGCTCTACATGGTGCAGACCATGGGCATGGACCAGGCAGCCGCGAACGGCATGCTCAACATCGCGAACATCGCCGTCGTTATCGGCGGCATCGCAATCGGCTTCGTCATGAACGCGGTGAAGAGCAATTCCGGTCGCCTGGCTATCTTGGTCGTGAGCTCGGCAGTGCTCGGCATCTGCTTCGCGCTGGCCTACACGGTCAACGGCGCGATGCTCACCCCGTGGCTTATCGTGTTCGGTCTGTCGAACGGCGTCGTGCCGGCCATCTTCTTCACGATGGTCGCGGAAATCGCCCCGCGCCCCGAGCTTGCGAGCGTGTCTTCCACGCTGATGAGCTGCGGCCAGTGTGTTGGCGGCATCCTGTTCGCCGCAGTTGGCGCGGTGGTTGCGACGGCTGGCTGGGGCGCATGCACGGGCCTGCTCGCGGCTGTCGGCATTGTTCTCTTCCTTGGCTCTTTGGCCCTTCTGCTCGTGCTTAAGGCGCGCGACAAGAAGCAGGCATAAAGATAACGAAAACCATTCGAGTGATGTAACGCAAAAGACGAGAGGAGTTAGATCATGGAATTCAAGAACGACCTGGGTAAGCCCTGGAAGTTCCAGGATGGCGACTTCACGGTTTACCGTTCATCGGTGTGGAGCCCCCCGGGATGCCATCCCGTTGGATGCGGCATCAAGATCTACGTCGACAAGAACGGCCGCATGGACCACATCGAGGGTGACGAGAACGACCCCATCACCCACGGTCGCCTCTGCCCGAGATGCCTGGCGCTCAAGGACTACGTGTACAACCCGAGCCGCGTGATCTACCCGATGAAGCGCGACAAGTCCGAGCGCGGCAACGCCGACGCGTGGGAGCGCTGCAGCTGGGACGAGGCTCTCGACCTCATCATGGACAACTGGAAGGAACTCACCGAGAAGTACGGTCGCAAGACCATGGCGATCTTTGTGGGAACCGGCCGCGACGGCATGCTCTCCCAGGACTTCCAGCTCTCCATCTTCCGTACGCCTAATCTGGCTTACACGCAGTCCGGCTACGCGTGCTACCAGCCGCGTATGATGTCCTCCCAGATGGTTCTCGGCGCGCTCTACCCTGAGCTCGACTACGCTGGCGGTCTCGAGGGCGGCTACGACGACCCCGAGTACCAGGTGCCTGAGCTCATGATCCTCTGGGGCAAGATGCCGCTGGCGTCCAACCCCGACGGCTTCTTCGGCCACGCGGTGATCGACCTTATGAAGCGCGGCGCGAAGCTTGTGACCATCGACCCGCGTGTGAACTGGCTCGCTACCCGCTCCGTCGTGCAGCTGCGCGTGCGCAACGGTACTGACGCGGCGCTCGCGATGGCGATGTGCAACATCCTCATCAAGGAAGACCTCTACGACCACGACTTCATCGAGCGCTGGTGCTACGGCTTCGACGAGTTCGCCGAGCGTGTCGCCTATATGACGCCGGAGAAGGCTGCCGAGATCTGCGAGGTGCCTGTCGACGACATCTACCGTGTGACCCGCATGTACGCTGCCGCGAAGCCCGCGTCCATCGCTTGGGGCCTCGCGTTTGACCAGAACACCAACGGCATGCAGGCCGGCCAGTGCGTGCTTGCCATGATCTGCATGACCGGCAACCTTGACGTTCCCGGTGGCAACATCGTTGCCGACCTGTCGATGCCCGAGGACCTTACCGGCGATGCTGCTGCTGGTCAGTCGGCCCACAACACCGACACTCGCTCGTTTATTACCGAGGGTTGGTACCAGATGACCGACGAGGAGCGCGCCGAGTGCATCGGTATGGACAAGTACCCGCTCTACTGCAACCAGATTACCGGTTGCCAGGCGGACTGCATCCTCGACACCTTGGAAACCGACGAGCCCTACCCGGTGAAGATGGCATGGATCGCCAACACCAACCTGCTCGCGCCGACGAACTCCGCCGAGCCGACGCGTTGGCACAAGGCCTTCCAGCGCTCCATCGAGTTCGCCTTCGGCACCGACTGCTTCATCACCCCGACCATCCAGGCGGTGTGCGACGTGTTCCTGCCGCTGTCGACCGTGGTCGAGCATGACGGCGTGAACCGCACCCACTACGGCGCGGCTTCCATCACCACCGGCTGCGGCAACAAGGCGATCACGGTGGGCGAGGCGAAGTCCGACCTCGAGATTTACTGCCTGCTCGCCGAGCGCATGGCCAAGATGTTCCCTGACGACCCGAAGGCCTGCTTCGCGCACGAGAAGTACGCCGAGTACCATGACTACCTGAACAAGAACCGCCTCGAGGGACGCCATACCTTCGACGAGGTCAAGGGCCTTGTGAAGTTCAAGCGCAAGGTGTACTACAAGAAGTACGAGACCGGCAAGCTCCGCCCCGACGGACAGCCCGGCTTCCTTACCCCGACCGGTCGCGTGGAGCTGTGGTCCTCACAGTTCAACGACAACGGCATGGATCCGCTGCCGTACTACTACGAGCCCGACCTCTCGCCGCGCATCCCGGACAAGAAGCCCGAGGACCTGAACCTGCTGGCGAACCCCTTTGTGCCCGAGGAGCTCGACGCCAAGTGGCATGAGCGCGACCTTTCGCACGAGGAGATCATGAAGAAGTACCCGTTCATCCTATCCACGGGCCATCGCCGCTACAGCTCCTTCCACTCCGAGCATCGTCAGATCGCCGTCCTGCGCGAGATCGATCCGAACCCGATGCTCGAGATCAACCCGAAGGACGCCGAGAAGATCGGTCTCTCCGACGGGCAGTGGTGCGAGATTTCCAACATGTTCGGCAAGGCGAAGTACAAGGCTCGCATCCTGCCGACCATCAAGGAAGGCCACGTGGAAGCCGATCACGGCTGGTGGTTCCCTGAGCAGGACGGATCGGAGCCCTCGTTGTTCGGCGTGTGGCAGTCCAACTGCAACGACCTGATCCCCGAGCACCACAACAACGCGCTTGGCTTGGGTGCTCCGTACAAGAGCGCGTGCTGCAACGTCACGCCCCTGAAAGAAAGCTACGACGTCGACATGAAGGCGTTCGGCGAGAAGTTTGGAAAGCTGGTGTAACGAAGATGACTCAATACGGTCTGCTTATCGACTACGAATACTGCACGGGCTGCCAGTCCTGCGAGGTCGCTTGCAAGGAAGAGCACCATTTCCCGGTGGGCAAGTGGGGCATCCGCGTGCTCGACGAGGGCCCTTGGCAGAAGGACGACTCCTCCGACCAGGGTGCGAACTTCAACTGGAACAAGATTCCCGTTCCGACGGATCTGTGCGACCTGTGCGCCGAGCGCCTGGCCGACAACCGTGAGCCGGTGTGCGTGCACAACTGCCTCGCTGCTTGCATGAAGTTCGGCACCATCGAGGAGATGGCGAAGGCCAAGCCCTGGTACGCCGTTATCCGCGACTCATCCATGGCCGACGACGCCACGCACGCCAACTACGAGGAGCTGTTCCGCACCTACAGCCCCAACACTGTCGCCCAGGTGATTTAGGAGGACGAATGAGTGAATTGACGAGGCGGGACGCATCAGAAATCGTACCAGCAGGCTTCTACGACAGAATTATCGGTATTCTCAAGACGGCTCGGCACAGGGCTTATTCTGCCGTCAACTTCTCTATGGTCTGCGCCTATTGGGAAATCGGACGCAGTATTGTTGAGGAACAAGGCTACGAAGAACGAGCACGTTATGGCGACCAGTTGATCCAGGGCCTATCTGAGCGCTTGACCACCGATTTTGGGAAGGGTTTCGACGTTTCCAATTTGCGCTACATGCGTTTGTTCTATCTCGCATTTCCGATTCGTGACGCACTGCGTCACGAATTGACATGGACGCATTATCGCAGACTTTCGAAAATCAAGGATGAGTCCGCTCGTGTTTGGTACATGAAGGTTGATTTTCATTGTTAGCCGAACACCCGCGCC
>USJN01000027.1 GCA_900554945.1 uncultured Coriobacteriaceae bacterium
ATGAACTGGATGAGGCCCTCTTCGCGTTGGCGGAGAGGGCTTTTTAATCGTAGAGGAACGTACATGCACATGCAGAACTTGAAAGCGAATACCGTGCGCACCGCGTTTTGCGCACTGCTCGTCTCGTTCGCGCTCGTGTTCGCCGGTGCGGCGCAGGTTGCCGTCGCCCCGACGAACGCGTATGCGCTCGACACCGCCAAATGCACGGCGAAACCCAACGTCAGCGGGTCGTCGGACGTGCTCGGCGGCGTGGAGACGCGCATCACTTGGGAAGGCCAGGCCGACCCCGACGAGCAGATCGCGGGCGTCACCTTCACCTTGCCCGAGGGCACAACCTGCGAACCGGGCGACACGCGCGCAACGATGCTCACCGGCGACGACCTGATGACGCGCACGAACCTCGACGTCGACGCCGACTACAAAGACGGCAAGCTCACCGTGAACTTCTCGGAACCCGCGCAGGCGGGCGGGTACTTCCGTGTGGAAATCTACAAGGTGAAGTTCTCCGAGATGGGCGGCGACATGCAGCTTGCGGGCGCATACACGCTCGCGGACGGCACCGAGGTCGCCATGGACACGCTGCCTGCAATCACCGTGAAGTCCCACTCGTTCTTCGAGTCGCTTTCCGATTCGCTCGCCCAGCAGGATTGGGTGAAGTCGTGGAACAGCGTTCTATTCCTGAAGCTGTTCTTGAACCCGTCGGTGTTCGTGTCGAGCCTGCCAGTGGTGTTCTGGGGCTTTTTGATGGCGATCGGCATCGTGGCCTGCGCTTTCCCGCTTGCTATCCCGTTCGGCCTTCTGCTGTCGCTCATGCGCATGTCGAAGCTGCGCGTGCTGCGCGGCATCGCCACCGCCTACGTGAACGTGGTGCGCGGCACGCCGCTGTTCCTGCAGATCTACATCGCCTTCTTCGGCCTGCCGCTTGCGGGCATTCAGATTCCCACGTTCCCGCTCGGCGTGATCGTGCTCGCGATGAATTCGAGCGCGTATCTGTGCGAGATTTTCCGCGCGGGCATCCAGTCGATCAGCAAGGGGCAGTTCGAGGCCGCCCGCTCGCTCGGCATGAACGGCGCGCAGACGATGCTCTATGTCATCATCCCGCAGACCGTGCGCCGCGTGATCCCCACGATGACGAGCGAATTCATCCTGCTGTACAAGGACACGTCCATGCTCGCTGCCGTGGGCACGATGGAGATCGTCATGAACGCGAAGACGATTGTCGCGTCGACGGGTTCCATCACGCCGTATGTCGTGGCCGCGTGCTTCTACCTGATCATCACGTTGCCGCTTGCGAAGGTGGTAGGCAACCTTGAGTCGCGCCTGGCCAGCAATGACACGGGCAAGGGCGGCAAGAAGAAGCGCAAGAGCAAGAAACATGCGATCGGCACCGGCGATGCCGCGGGCGCGCTCGGCTCGGGCGCGGGCACTGCTGCCGCCGAGGCGCGGGCGACGGGCGACGCTGTGGCCGCCAAACGGCCCGATGCGGTCGAGGGAACGGGCATCACGCCCGAGCAGATGTCGAGTCTGTAAGGGGTGTGCGCAATGACTGAGACTATGAAGAACCTGACGAATGAAACTGCCGACGGCGCGGGCGAGGGTGTGGCGCGCGTGGTGGCCAACGAGCAGGCGGCGGACGACGGCAAGCCCATCATCCGCATTTGCGACCTGCATAAAAGCTACGATGACCTCGTGGTTTTGCGTGGCGTCGATTTGGAAGTGAAGCGCGGCGAAGTGGTGGTCATCTTAGGGCCTTCGGGTTCCGGCAAATCCACGCTCCTGCGCTGTGTGAACCTGCTCGAGCAGCCCACGGGCGGCCAGGTGTTCTTCGAGGACACCGAAATCACGGCCAAGGGCACCGATATCAACGCTGTGCGCGCGAAGGTCGGCATGGTGTTCCAGAGCTTCAACCTGTTCCCGCACCTCACTGCCAAGGGCAACGTCATGCTCGCGCAGCAGAAGGTGCTCAAGCGCTCCAAAGAGGAAGCGGCCAAGGTCGCGGTTGAGCAGCTCACGAAGGTGGGGCTTGCCGAGCGCGTTGACTACAAGCCGAGCCAGCTTTCCGGTGGCCAGCAGCAGCGCGTGGCCATTGCCCGTGCACTCGCGATGGACCCGCACGTCATGCTGTTCGACGAGGCGACGAGTGCGCTCGACCCCGAGCTCGTGCGCGACGTCTTGGGCGTCATGAAGGAACTTGCGCGCGGTGGCATGACGATGATTGTGGTTACACACGAGATGGGCTTCGCCCGCGATGTGGCCGACCGCGTCATCTTCATGGACGGCGGCGTTATCGTCGAGCAGGGCACGCCCGACGAGGTGTTCGATCGCCCCAAGAGCGACCGCACGAAGGACTTCCTGGGTCATATCCGCTAAAGGTTTGAGGCGGCGGTTTGGGCGGCGAGAATCCGCGCAGGCCGCCGCTTTCTTGTGTGCGCTAAGGTGATGCCAAGTTGAATGTGTCAAGGTGAAATTGCACATCTTGGGGGCAAGAACGACTTTGGGGGGGGGAGCGCGTCGGAGAGGAAGAGCGAGATGGAATCTGGGGCGGAGACAAGTCGGGCAGAAGCGGGGCGCGGTGCGTTAGCTGCGGTTGGATGTTATCTCCTCTGGGGTTTTTGCCCTCTCTTCTGGTCGCTGCTCGACGATGTGGGTTCCATCGAGATTATCGGACAGCGAATTGTCTGGTCGCTCGTCCTCACCGTCATCGCGTGCAAATTCATCCTGAAAGTCGATTTCGTCGGGCTTTTACGAGACGCCCGCGCACGGCGATTCCTTATTCCCTCAGGGCTTCTCATCATGTTGAACTGGAGCCTCTACATCGTTGCTATGGTGACGAACAATGTGGTGGAGGCATCGCTTGGCTACTACATCAACCCGCTCGTGTCGATTGTCCTGGGGCTCGTGGTGTTCCGCGAGAAGCTGACGCCGTTGCAGATTGCGGCTACGGTGCTGTCGGCAGCGGGCGTCATCTACTTCGCAGTAAACTATGGTAGTTTTCCCTGGATAGCCTTGGTTCTCGCCTTCACGTTCGGCATATATGGAGCGGTGAAGAAGCGCGGCGGGTATCCGGCAGTCCCCACCATCGCGGTTGAGGGCATCGTTGCGCTGCCTTTCGCAATCGTGGCTCTCGCTGCAGTGGCTATTGCTGGTCAAAGCGTGTTTTTCTCGCCGGATATGTCGCTTGGGGCATGGCAGACGCGCATTCTTTTGGTGCTTACCGGTCCGATCACCGCCGTTCCGCTCATCCTGTTTGCAACCGCAGCGAACAAGACCCCGCTCTCGCTTATCGGGTTCATCCAGTACATCAGCCCGACCCTCAGCCTTCTTTCGGGCGTGCTCGTGCTCGGCGAGCCGTTCACCAGCGCGCATGCGGTCTGCTTCGCGTGCATCTGGGCTGGTGCGGCGCTCGTCATCGCGGACGCGATTCTCAAGCAGGTTCGCCAGCGATAGAAGGCGCGCAGACCACGAGCTTTGCTGGCGGGGTTCGCTGCAGTTCAAGTGCATGTACGTTAAGAGGGCGAAAAAGAAGGGCTCCCGTTCGTTGTGAACGGGAGCCCTTCGGTTGTTGTGCGGCGGTGTGCGCCGAGTGCGGTTCGCGTCGCGCGCGCCCTTGCGGCTTTTAGTCCCTTACGAAAGTCCGAGCAGGGCGGCAAGCGAGGTCATGAAGCTCGACATGTTGCGGTAGCACATGAACAGCGTGATCACGATGAACACCACGCCGCAGATGTTCGCGAACGCATGGTTGCGCCACTTGCCGAGAGCCTTGCCGTTGGCAACGTACATCACGAAGAACGCCATGATCGGGAGCAGGATAGCGTTTGCCGCCTGCGCGACCAGGATAAGCTGCGTGGGGCTTTTGCCAAGCGTGACGGCCATGACGCAGCCGAGTACGAGCACGATCATCCAGATGATCTTGAACTTGATGTCCTTGAGCGTCTTGCCCCAGCCGAGCACGCCGTTCACCGCGTAAGCAGCGGAAAGCGGGGCCGTGATGGCGGAGGAGAAGCCGGCAGCCAGAAGGCCCACGCCGATCATGAACGTTGCCCAGGAGCCGAGCAGCGGCTCGAGCGCCATGGCCATGTCCTTGCCGTTGGAAACGGTGATGCCGGTATTGCCGTAGATATTCGCGGCAGCGCAGATGAGGATGGCCATCGAGATGATGCCGCCAAGGCCGATGGAGAGCACGGTGTCAAAGCGCGCGTCGGCGATCTGCTCGGGGTCCTTGAAGCGCTCGGCGGCGCCGGAGGCATGCAGGAACAGGTTGTACGGCACGATCGTGGTGCCGATGAGGCCGACGGCGGTGAGGATACCCTTGGAAGCTTCCTGGCCGGCCGGCAGCTGCGGTGTGAACAGGCCGGCGGCAACCGCGCCCCAGTCGACGGGGGAGAACAGGGCGGTCACGAAGAACACGACACCCATGAACACGACGATGCCCGTGAGAATCTTCTCGACCAGCTTGTAGGAGCCAACCCACATGCAGGCGAAGGCGAGGATGCCGAGCACGATGACGATGGGGATCATCGGCACGTCGAAGACCGCCTGGATGCCCAGGATGCCGCCCGTGATGTTGCCGGTTTCGTAGGCGGTGTTGCCAATGAAAATCGCGATGATAACAATCACGATTGCAATCCATTTAAGCGCCGGATTCGAAATGCGATCGCGGATGTTCTCACCCAGACCTTCTTGGGTGGCGATGCCGATGCGCGAGGCCATTTCCTGGAAGATGATGGTCGCAACGGTTGCGAACAGGAGGCACCACAGCATCGTGTAGCCATAGCTTGCACCGGAAACCGTGCACGTGGTGACCGTGCCGGGGCCGACGAAGCCAGCTGCTACAAGCGCGCCGGGGCCGATGTTCTTAAACTTTTGCTTGAGCGAACTTGCCATTTTCCACTCCTTTCATGGGAGTCTCGTCCGTTTGCCGCGACCTGCTTCCCAGGGCGCTGACAAGCGGATATGAAGATTACTCGAATTACTTTAGCAGAATGTAGTGCTCGTGAGTTTTTCAGCTTGGTTAACAAGGTGTGCAAGGCTGAAAAAATGCCGATTTCGGCGCGCTTACCGCTCGCTCGCCGGGCGCATCTCGATGCCCGCTTCCGTGAGCGCTCGGCGGATGTCGCGGGCGAACTCGAGCGCATGGGCGTTGTCGCCGTGCACGCAGATGGTGTCGGCGGCGATGTCGATCGTCTTTCCCGTGACGCTCTCGATGGAGCCCTCTTGAATGACGCGCACGACGCGTGCCACAGCGAACTCCTCGTCGGTGATGGTGGCGTTGTCCTGGGTGCGCGAGACGAGCGTGCCCTCGTCGGTGTAGTTTCGGTCGGCGAAGAATTCCTGCGCCACATGGAGCCCTGCAGCCTTCCCAGCGCGTGCGAGCTCGCCGCCTGCGAGCGCCACCAGGGTGATGTCGGGGTTGAAATCGGCCACGGCCTGCGCGATGGCCTGCGCGAACGGCGCGTCGATGGCCGCGCGGTTGTACAGCTGCCCGTGGGGCTTCACGTGCGCGAGCTTTACACCTTCGGCGCGGCAGAACGCTGCGAGCGCGCCCACCTGGTACAACACATAGGCGTATCCCTCGTCGGGGGAGAGCGCCATGTTGCGGCGCCCGAACCCCTGCAGGTCGGGGTATCCTGGGTGCGCGCCGACGGCGATTCCCGCTTCGGCGGCGAGCTTCACGGTGCGACGCATGACCACAGGGTCGCCCGCGTGCATGCCGCATGCCACGTTCACGCTTGTCACCAGGGGAATCACCTGCTCGTCGAGTCCTAAGGTGTACCGACCGAAGCTTTCTCCCAAATCGCTGTTCAAGTCCACGCGCGCCATGTTGTTCCTTTCCCTTAAGAGATGCGGCCCCGCGGCAAGGCGCCTGCGGGGCCGCATCGTTTCAGTTGCTTGTCTCGATTATCCTACATGATTCCAGCGTTGATGGCGTTTGCGAAAACCTGTGCGGCCTGGCAGCGGGAAAGCTCTCCTTGCGGGTCGAGGGAGTACGTTCCGTCATGGTTGTCGATGCCGTTGATGACGCCCTTGTCAACAGCCCAGATGACGTACGGTACTGCCCAGTCGCTCGTCTGCTCGGTTCCCAGGAGCTTGTCGTACTTCTCCCGGCTCGCGTCCGCTAGATTCGAATAGCTGAGGCCGAAAACCACCTTGCACATCTGCTCGCGGGTGATCGTGTCGTTGGTTCCGAAGAGGTTCGACCCGTCGTCGTACCCCGTCATAATCCCTCGATCGACGCACCAGTTAATGGCTCTCGCATACCACTCGTTTTGATCGACGTCGGGCTTGTTGCATCTAGGCGAGATAACGTACGGCGCGTTGTCCTTGTAGATTACCTGGGCAATCATCGCGCGAGTCATGGGCTTATAGGGGTCGAACATGCCCGTCGCGCCGTCACCGGTCATGGCGCCGCGTGCCTTCATGAAGTACGCGGCATCGAAGAACCAGTCGCCAGGGGACACATCGGGAAATGCGGTTCTGCCGAGCCCCCAGAGGTGATTGACGGCCTTCTCGGCGTTGACGACTCCCTTGCTGCCGCTTGTTTTCGTGCGGTCGTTTTCCGGATCTTCGATGTGGGTTGCCGTGAGGTATATCGCCCTGCAGGCGTCGTCGACCGTGGCGACGGGCTCGGCGGCGAATAGGAGCGCGAAAACGCCCGAGACAATCGGCGCCGCCATCGAGGTGCCGCTGGCCTTGGAGTAGCCCCCCGTAGTATCGGTCGTGGTGATCAGCAAACCAGGGGCGCTGATGTTTTTCTTCTTGTTGTAGTCGGACCAGTAGCAGTTCGTGTTGTCGGTATTGAGCGCCGTTACCGCTACGCATTCGTCGAAGTCGGCGGGGTAGATGTTGTCGGTTCGCGGTTCGCCGCCTTTACCGTTGCCGCCAGAGCATACCGTGACGATGCCGGCGTTTTTCGCCGAGACGATAGCTTTGCGAAGAGCCTCATCTTTCAGGCAATAGCCGCTTGAGGGGTAGGTGTTGTAGGAGCCGAAGCTCGCGTTGATTACGCGCAGGCTGGGGACGGTCTTCGATGTTGCCAGGTCAACCACGTATTTGTAGCCGGAAAGAACAGACGCGGTGGTCGCCTCCGGGGCGCCCGTGTCGTTGAAGACCTTCACGGGGAGGATGGTCGCGTTGAATGAGGCGCCCGCCAAGCCGATTCCGTTGTTCGCCCTGGCAGAGATGATTCCCGCAACCATCGTGCCATGCCCGATTCGGTCGCCGTTAGGCACGCTCGCGCTCAATGGCTTGCTGTTGAACGCATCCCACGCGTAGTCCATAAGCAGGTTGTCTTCCAGATCCGCATGGTCGAAATCCACGCCCGTGTCGAGTGTGGCCACTGTGACGGTGTTGTCCGAGTGCACGAGGTTCCACGCCCTTGTGATGCGCGTGGTGTAGAGCCAGTATTGGTTGTAAGGTTCGTTCGGATCGCGGGTGTATACGTAATCGTCGTTCGGCATGCCAAGCGCCTGTGCCGAGATGTCCTCGTCGCCTTCGGCCTGCTCGTCGGCGAGGATGGCGGCGCTTTCGTCCAGCGCGCCTGCAGGCACCTCGTCTACCAGCCTGTACACGAAGTTCGGCTGCACGGAGACGACGCCGGGGATTTCCTGGGCGGCGGCAACGGCCTCCGACGCGCGCATGTCGTCCGCCACATCGGCAACGGCGAGCGTCGATCCGTCCGCGGATTCGATCTGATTGGTAACGGCGAGCCCTGCGTCGGCGAGCCCTTGCGCGAGCTCGCTTTCCCCACCGTCTTCGGAGAGAAGGTCGATCTTCGAGTCCTCATCGAGGGTTACGAGAAGGCCTCGATAGTCCACGCCCTCGACAAGCTCGTCGAAGAGCGCAGGGTCGTTGGCTTGCGCCGCGCCCTCGCTGATTGCGGTCGTGTCCACAGCGCTTTCACCAGCCGATTTGTTGGCATCGGCGGCATCGTCGGCAAAGGCGAGCGCAGGTGCGGGGAAGGCGATTCCCACCGCAAGGATTGCGGCGAGAATCATTTTAGGTAATCGGCGTGGACAGCGCATGGGGGCCTCCTATCCCTTGAGGTCGACGTTCTTTGTGTCGGTTATCAGCATGCATCCGGGCGCATGCGTGATGGCGAAGGGCGGCTTGGAGTTCATAACCACAGCCTGGGGCGTCACGCCGCAGGCCCAAAAGACGGGCACCTCACCCTCGTGGATATCGACGGGGTCGCCGAAGTCGGGCTTCGAGATGTCCTCGATGCCGATGACCGACGGGTCGCCGATGTGCAGCGGAGCGCCGTGCACCTTGGGGATGGCGCCCGAAATCTGCACCGCCTTCACCACCTGGTTGTAGGGGATGGGGCGCATCGACATGACGGTGTTGCCCGACATGGACCCTGCGGGCGTGCACGCGACGTTGGTCAGGTACATCGACACGTTGCGGCCCATGGTGTTGTGGCGCATCTCGATGCCGGCCTCGATGAGCTCGCTTTCGAACGAGAACGAGCACCCGATGACGAACGACACCAGGTCATCGCGCCAATACGACGACACGTCCGTTACCTCGTCGACCAGCTTGCCGTACTCGTAGATGCGGTAGCGAGGGAAGTCGGTGGCGATGTCGCAGTCGGTGGCGCAGATGGTGGTCTCGCGCGCGCCGGTCTCGGTCACTTCCAGAAGCGGGCAGGGCTTGGGGTTGCGCTGGGCGAACAACAGGAAGTCATAAGCCTGCTCTTTCGGCAGCACGATAAGGTTCGCCTGCGCGTACCCAGGGCAAAGCCCGCTTGTGGGCGCCGTGAAGCTGCCTTCGCGGATGAGGTGGCGCGCCTCGGTGGGCGTGGCGGAGAGCATCTTTTCCCAAACCGCGGCGTCGACGCCTTCCGGTTTTACGGGTGCCGGCATTTTGATAGTCATGAGTTCCGCCTTTCCTTCATAGTTCAGGGTAGTGCGCCTCGCTTTGATGCGCACTACCCCGACGTCTCAACAATGCTATGCTATGAAGCCTTGAAGGCCCAAGCCCGTGGTTAAACCTCGCCTGCGAGGAAATGCTCGATAAAGCTCGTGTTCGCCTGACCTGCGCAGAAGGTCTCGTTTTCCAAGATGGAATACTGGAAATCGAGGTTCGTCTGCACGCCGACGACGACCATTTCCTCAAGCGCCGTGCGCATCTTGGCGATCGCCTCGGTGCGGTCGCGGCCGAGCACGATGACCTTCGCGATCATCGAGTCGTAATACGGCGTGATTTCGAAGCCGTCGTAGGCTGCCGTGTCCACGCGCACACCGTTGCCGCCCGGCAGGTGGGTTTGGGAAATCGTGCCAGGTGAGGGCATGAAATTCTTTTCAGGCATCTCGGCGTTGATGCGGCATTCGATGGCGTGCCCGTGCAGCTGGATGTCGTCTTGGGAAAACGAGAGCACCTCTCCTGCGGCGACGCGGATCATCTCGCCCACGAGGTCGGTGTGCGTGACCATCTCCGTCACGCAATGCTCCACTTGGATGCGGGTGTTCATCTCCATGAAGTAGTAGTTGCGCTCGTCGTCGAGGAGGAACTCGATCGTGCCGGCGGAGGTGTAGCCCACGGCGCGTGCGGCCTTCACGGCGTCGTCCATCATGCGGGCGCGCAGCTCCTCGTCGAGTGCGGGGGAGGGGCTCTCCTCGATCATCTTCTGGTGGTTGCGCTGCACCGAGCAGTCGCGCTCGCCGAGCGCCACTACGTTGCCGTGGTTGTCGGCGATGATCTGCACTTCCACGTGGCGCGGGTTCTGCACAGCGCGCTCAAGGTACATCGTGTTGTCGGCGAAGGCGTTCACGCTTTCGCGCTGCGCGATGTTGAACATGTCGGCGAAGTCCTCCTCGGATTCCGACACGCGCATGCCCTTGCCGCCGCCGCCCGACGATGCCTTGATCATGATGGGCCAGCCGATCTTGCGCGCCTGCTCGAGCGCTTCGCCCACGTCATGGATGCCCTTCTTCGTGCCGGGAACCACGGGCACGCCCGCGTCCATCATGGTGCGGCGCGCCTGGCTTTTGTTGCCCATGCGGTCGATGACCTCGGGTGTGGGGCCGATGAAGGCGATGTCGTTGTCGCGGCACATCTTCGCGAACGTGGAGTTCTCGGAGAGAAAGCCGTAGCCCGGGTGGATTGCGTCGGCGCCCGTTCCCTTCGCCGCCGTGATGATAGCGGGGATGTTCAGGTAAGAATCACGCGCTTGAGCAGGCCCGATGCACACGGCCTCGTCCGCGAGGTACGTGTGGAGCGATTGTCGGTCCGCCGTGGAGTACACGGCGACGGTCTTGATTCCCATGGCGCGGCAGGCGCGGATCACGCGCACGGCGATTTCGCCACGGTTTGCGATGAGAACCTTCTCGAACATGGTTGCCCCTTACGCGCTCGCCTGGGTGGCGATGCGGAAGAGCACCTGGTCGTACTCGACTTGCGAGCCGTTCGCCGCGAGCACCTCGGTCACGATGCCGGGCGCGGGGGCGGTGATCTCGTTCATCATCTTCATGGCTTCCACGATGGCGAGCGTCTGGCCGGTGAGCACTTCTTGGCCAACCTTCACAAACGGCTCCTCGTCGGGGGAGGGGGAAACGTAGAACGTGCCCACGAGCGGGCTTTTCACCAGCGTGACCGAACTGTCGTTGCTCGCGACGGGCACGCTTTGGGCGCCAGTGGTCACGTCGCCGTGCTCGCTTCGGGCGTCGAGCAGCCTTCCTACGCGTTCCGCCATGAGGGGAAGCGCGGCTTGCGAGAGCGGGCCGTGGTTGCGTTCGAGCTCGATTTTCACGTTGCCGTCGTCGAATCGCAGCGCCGAGAGGTCGCCCTCTTCCATGAGCGCCATGAGGGCGCGGATGTCGCGGTCCCTCTCCTCGCGTGCGGCGGTCGATTCATCCATGTTGACCTGCTTTTTCTCGTCGTTTGCCTTGCCCA
>USJN01000028.1 GCA_900554945.1 uncultured Coriobacteriaceae bacterium
ATGACAGACGAGAAGAACGACATTCGCGCTCAGGTGCGCGAGTATTACGGCAAGACGTTGGGTGGCTCCGACGACTTGAAGACCAACGCATGCTGCTGCGCGACTGAGCGTCCGCCGAAGTACGTGCTCGACGTGATGCCCGACATCGCCGACGAAATCGTCGAGCGCTTCTATGGGTGCGGCTCTCCGATTCCGCCGGCGCTTACCGGTGCGACGGTGGTCGATTTGGGCTGCGGCACGGGGCGCGATGTGTACGTGCTCTCGAAGCTTGTGGGGCCGACCGGGCGCGTCATCGGCGTCGACATGACCCCTGAGCAGCTTGCCGTTGCACAAAAGTATCAAGACGAGCAGGCGGAAAAGTTCGGGTTCGAACATTCTAACGTGGAGTTCAAGGCGGGCTTCATCGAGGACTTGGAAGAGCTCGGCATCGAAGATGGCACGGTTGACCTGGTGGTTTCCAACTGCGTAATCAACCTGACGCCGTTTAAAGACCAGGTGTTCTCCGAAATCTATCGCGTGCTGAAGCCCGGTGGCGAGCTGTACTTCTCCGATGTGTTCTGCGACCGCCGCATGTCCGACGAGCTGCGCGCCGACCCGGTGCTTCGCGGCGAGTGCTTGGGCGGTGCGATGTACATCGACGACTTCCGCCGCATGCTAGCCAAGCACGGCTGGAAAAGCTACGTGTGCACGGCGGTGGAGGACATTCACGTTTCCGACCTGGCGCTCGAGACGAAACTCGGGTTCACGTCGTTCACTTCGCGCACGGTGCGCGCTATCAAGGCGGAGGGATTGGAAGACGCCGAGGAGAACTACGGCCAGGTCGCGCGCTACCTGGGCGGGATGCCCGAGATGCCGCGCTACTTCGACCTGACCGAGGAGCTGCGCCTTATCAAGGGGCGCGAGTACGCCGTGAGCGGAAATCTGGCGGCCATGCTCGAGCAATCGCGCTACGGGAAGTACTTCGAGGTGACGCCCCGCGGTGCGCATCGCGGCAGGTTCGATCTTGCCCGCGCTCAGCAGGCGCTCGAGATGCGCCGTGGCAAGCGCAAAGCCGACCTCGACTACTTGAACGAGGCGTGCGAGCGCTGCGGCATCCCCTCGTTCTACGATCGCGTGAACTTGCCCGAAATCCTGCAGGCGAACGAGCGACCTGCGACGATGCAGGTAAACATCACCTATGCGTGCAATCTTGCGTGCCGCCATTGCTACCTGGAGTGCGGTCCGAGAAACAACGAGGTTATGTCACGCGAGACGATGGAGCAGATCATCGCCGCATTCAAGTCAGGCGGTTACAAGACGCTCGACGTGACGGGCGGCTCGCCTGAGCTGCATCCCGACTGCGAGTGGTTCTTGCGCGAAGGCGCCAAGATCGCCGAGAAGGTGATCGTTCGCACGAACCTGACGCTTGAGGAGAAGCCGGAATACGAGCATTTCCTTGACGTGTTTGCCGAGGTGGGGGCCGATGTGTGCGTGTCGCTTCCGTATTTCGACGCCGAAAACGCCGACAACCAACGCGGACGCGGCGTTTTCAAGCGCGCCGTCGCGAACATCCGCAAGCTCAACGAGCGAGGATATGGGCGCGAGGGCGGTCCCGAGCTCGAGATCGTCTACAACGTGGCGGGCCCGTTCCTGCCGCCGCCGCAAGAGCTTCTGGCAGACGCCTATCGCGTGAAGCTGACCGAGCAGCAGGGCATCGACTTCAACGAGCTGTATGCCTTCAATAACTTCCCGCTCGGCCGTTTCGCGATGGATTTGGCCGACGCGGGGCTCACCGACGAGTACCTAAAGCTGCTCCACGACAACTTCAACGCGTTCGCCGTGGGCAAGATCATGTGCCGCGACCAGGTGAACGTCGATATCGACGGGCGCCTGTACGACTGCGAGTGCAACCATGTGCTCGAGATGCCCATCCAGATCGACGGGCGCGATGCGACGATCGCCGACATCGTGGATGCGCCACTTCCCCCGCGCGAGGTTCGCACGAACCCGGTGTGCTACAGCTGCGCTGCCGGCGCCGGTTCAAGCTGCGGCGGCTCGTTAATCTAGCGGGGGTGCCGAATCGCGCAGGCGGACGGGCGCTTCTGCCTGCGCGGGCGGGATCGTCGCCTTGCGCAAGACGGCGCCGCCGTCGGCCCCCCGCGGCTTTCTGTGAACTCGGGCGCTCTCAAGGCTTATCGGCTTGCGGGGCGCTCATGTTGTTTGCGCTGTTTTACTTGCCAGGAGGGGGCTCTTTGGTCATACTGAATTTCGCAAGGCGTCCCGGAAGGGACGTTTTTCATGTGGCGAAGCAGTGCCGCATGCATTCTATTGGCCGTTGGAAGGAAATTGGTGGGAACGCACTTTAGTGCATGTGAACAGGTGAAACGCTGGGCCTTCGCAATGTGTGCGATGGCTTTGAGCGCCCTTCTCGCTGTGTCCCTTATTCCTGTGGCCGCGTTTGCCGACGATGTCTCCGATGCCCAGACGGCGCTTGATGCTGCTGAGGCGCAGATGAAGACCATCTCCGAAGAATACGACAAGATCAATGCCGAGCTCACTTCTATTCAAGGGCAGATCGATGCGACTGCTGCCAATGCCCTCGATGCCCAACAGGCGGTGATTTCAGGTCGCGAGACGCTGAGCAACGCCGCCCGCAGCGAGTACCGCTCGCCTTCGGCGGGGTCGATGCTCATGTTGATCTTGGGGTCGGCCTCTTTCGATGAGCTGACGCGCAACGTGGTGTACGCTGGCTCGATTCTCCAGGCGCAGGCCGACGAGGTGGAGGCGCAGAAGGACCGTGTCGCCACGCTCGAGGGCATCACCGCCGAGCTGAACACCCAGAAGGATTCGCAGACGCGCGCTTTGGGCGAGCTTGAAAAGACGAAGCAGGAAGCGGCGGCCGTTGTCTCGCAGGCGCAGTCGCAGCTGCAAAATGCCAAGGACGCGGAGGCCGATCGTCTTGCCGCACTCCAGGCGCAGGTGGCGAACATGTCGAATTCCGACTCGTCCGATCAGGGTGCGGGCGGGTCTTCCACGCAGGTTTCCGACAAGGCGAACACCACGGATCGTCAGGAGGTTGTGCCCGATTCGACGCCGGTTGAGCCCAATCCTGAGCCGGCGCCCGATTCCGATGCTGGCTGGAAGACGGGCGTGGCTTCGGCATATGGCGGTTCTACCGATCCCTACACTCCCAATCCCGGCACGACGGCGACGGGCGATGTGTGCGACGATTACTCGATGGGTGTGGCGATTCCGATGGCATGGCCGAACTTCAGCAGCTATTTCGGCCGCACGGTGCAAATCTCCTACGACGGCATGACGGTGTACGCTGTCATCAACGACTGCGGCGGCATGGGCGGCGGCAGCCGCTCGCTCGATTTGCAGCCTGGCGTATGGAAAGCCTTCGGGTACTCCTCCTGCGACGACTGGGGCCTGCGTACGGTGAGCTACCGTATTCTATAGGGACCGAAATGATTGATTCCAACATGGTGCGCGGGGAAAACGGCGCACGGGTTCTTGGTAACTCGACTGCGTCCGCGGCCGATGGGCGTTTTTCGGTTCCTCTGGGCGAAGCGATACCTGCTGCTGCGCCTTCCCCAAGTGGGAGCACGCCCGTCACTTTCTACATCGTTCGCCATGGGCAAACGGAATACAACCTGAAACACCTGGTCCAGGGCTGGTGCGATGCTCCTTTGACCGAGGCGGGCGTTCGCGACGCACGCGCTTGCGGACGCGGCCTCGCCCGCGCAGGCATCGAATTCGCGGCGGCTTACTCGAGCGATTTGGGGCGTGCCGTGCAGACGATGGGCGAGCTGCTCTCGGCGCGCAGCGAGGTGGCGCCTGAGCTGGCCCTTCCTTCTCGCATGTCGGATTCCCGCATCCGCGAATGGTGCTACGGCGACTTGGAGGCGCGCCCTGGTACGCTCATGCGCGATGTGCTCAACGAGGGATTCGGGTGCGACATGCCCTTTGAGGAGCTCAATGTCCGCCTCCCGGAAACCGCCGATGCCATTAAGCGCTGGGACGCTTCCGGTAAAGCGGAGAGTTGGGAGCAAATCAAGGCGCGGCTCAGCGATTTCTATTGCGATGTGGCTCGCAAGGTGGCGCTCTCGGGCGGCGGCAACGTGCTCGTAGTGACGCACTCGTTCGTCATCCGCTCGACCATGTACCTGCTCGACCCCGCGCGCGTGAACGACCCCGTGAAGATCGAGAATGCAAGCGTCACAAAGGTGACCTGCGACGATTGCTTTGCCTGCGACACAGGCGCGTTTTCGAGCGCCCTTTTCACGCTCGGCGTGACGGGCTCGACGAGCTTTCTGGGTTCGCGCCTCTGAGGGCATCGGCTGGAACGGGCTATCTGATAGGCTCGCCTCAGTTTTCGTGCCAGATTCTCCCTTTCAACGTGTACTTTTTCGAGCAGCACGTTGGAGAGCGGCTTGGGGGCCGCTGTCGAGCAGCGCGTCATGGGCGGGCCTTGAGGTCCGCTGTCGGGCAGCGCGCTGCGGGGCGGGCGTTGGAGTCGCTGCCGAGAATTACGAAGACACCACGATCCCGCAGACCATCCTGTCGTTTATCCCGACGAACGTCTTCTCCGACTTGGCGGGCACCCGCTCGACATCGACCATTGCCGTGGTCATCTTCTCGGCTCTTGTGGGACTTGCTTATCTGAAGCTTCGCAATCGCGATTCTGAGCAGGCCGATTTCTTCCGCCGCATCATCGATAGCCTCTACGGCATCGTGATGTGCATCGTGAAGATGGTCATCGGACTCACCCCCTACGGCGTCATGGCGCTCATCGCAAACGTCATGGCCACGAGTGACTTTGCGGCAATCGTCGATCTTGGCAAGTTCATCATCTTCTCGTATGTGGCGATCATCGCGATGTTCATTGTGCATCTGATTATCCTGGCGGCGAACCGCGTGAACCCCGTCACGTACTTGAAGAAGGCGTTCCCTGTGCTGTCCTTCGCGTTCGTGTCGCGCACGAGCGCGGGTGCTTTGCCTATGAACATCGAGACGCAGTCGAAGGCGCTCGGCGTTGACGAGGCTACGGCGAACTTCGCAGCGAGCTTCGGGATGTCCATCGGGCAGAATGGCTGCGCGGGCATCTATCCGGCTATGATGGCGACGCTTCCTGCCTCGCTCCGTTCGTGCCTGCTACGTTTGCGACATCTCGTTTGCTCGCGCGATGACCTCGCTCACCTGGTCGGGGTGCGCGCTTGCGTACAGGGGAAAGGGAACGGGCGGCGCAGGCGCGTCTTCGAAAGGGGCGATTTCGCGCACGTACCAGGCGACGTCGTGCCAAGCGCCGCAGGTGAAACCCGCGTGCGGTTGCACTCCCATAAGCGCGAACCCGAACGCGTGGTGCAGTCGCTCGCTTGCAGCATTGGGGGAGGTCACCACGCCGTAGACCGCCTTTATGCCCATAAGGCACAGAAGCTCGATGAGCGCGGCGTACAGGCGGCTTCCCGCGCCTTGGCCCTGCGCGGCGGGTGCAAGGTAGACGGAAAGCTCGGCGTTCCATTGGAAGGCGATGCGTTCGCGCAGCTCATGGGCGTAGGCGAACCCGACGACGCGTCCGTCCTCCTCGGCGACGAGACAGGGGTACTTCTCGCAGATCTCGGCGATGCGCTCGCGGTATGCCTCGCAAGAGGGGGCTTCTTCCTCGAAAGTCACGGGCGTATCGACGAAGGGAGCGTACACCGCGCGGATGCCGTCCGCGTCGTCGGTCGAGGCCAGGCGGATGTGCAGCTGCGGGCTTGCGAGCGTGCGGCTGGCCGCGGGGGCGTGCGAGCTTGCGAGCGTGCGGTCGGCAGTGGAAGCCTGGGAGTTTGCGGGCGCGTTGCGAAATACGCGCAGCTGCGAACTCGCCGGCGCGCATCCCGACGGAGGCGCCATCGCGCCTGCGGAGGCATTATCGCCCGCAGCCTCCGCAAGCGTACTCTCGTTCGCGGCGGCAGAATTGCACAAGGACGCATCGCGCATGAAAAGGGCTCCTTCCCGAGTAATCGGACAAGAGCCCATGGTAGCACGCATCTGTTTCGGCGGCTTTTCGAGTCGACGAATCCCCCTCTATGTTGGCTTCGGTTGTCCTACGTGGGGGCCTGTTGCTTCCAGCGGTTATCGCGCCCGCCCCTTTCGGGCCGCTCCTCGCGTTTCGCGTTGTGGATTTTCCCCATGGCGGGCGGTCCTTGCGCTATACTCTCTTCCACATGCGATGACGAAGACAGCGCACGAACGGCGAAGCTTCCAGAGATGGGGCTCATCGGCTGAAAGGCCCCAAGCGATGCGGCGTGCGATTCCCTTCCGAGCAGCGCGCTTGAACGCGGACGCGGGGTCAACCTGCGAGACGAACGAAGTAGGGTGCGACGGTTTGCCTCCGTCATCAGGCGAAACGAGTGGATGCTTCTCGGGCGGCGCAGCATATCGCGTTGCCGGGGGAAAGCGTCAACCAGGGTGGTACCGCGAGGGCTTGTCTCTCGTCCTTGGAAGTGAAGGCGAACGCGAAAGCGCGCGTCTTCCGGGGCGAGATGGCAAGCCCTTTTTTATTGGCGGAGCGCCCTTTGGGCCAGATGGGGCGCTCGATACGAGAGGTGAAGGTGATTATGGCGATCACGGACGAGCTCGCGCAACTGCGTGAGCAAACCCTTGCGCGCATCGCGGAAGCCGACACGTCGGCGGCGCTCGAGAGCGTGCGCGTGGCGGTGCTCGGCAAGGCGGGCACGCTTACGGGCTACCTGCGCGGCATGGGCAAGGTCGCGAAGGAAGAGCGCGCCGTTGTTGGCAAGACGGTCAACGAGGTGCGCAACGTGGTGGAAGAAGCGCTCGAAGCGCGCAAGAAGAAGCTCGCGGCAGCTGAGATGGAAGCCGCGATCGACGCAAGCGCCGTCGACGTCACGCTCCCCGGCCGCGCACAGCAGATGGGCACGCGCCATCTGATCAACGCGATCACCGACGAAGTGTCGGAAATCTTCCTCGGCCTGGGCTACACGGTTGTCCATGGCCCCGAGGTCGAGACCGACTACTACAATTTCGAGGCGCTGAACGCCCCGAAGGACCATCCGTCCCGCTCGATGCAGGACACGTTCTACGTGCGCGACCTCTCGGGCGAGGCGTCGTCTGTTCGCGGCGAGTCCGACGTGCTCCTGCGCACGCAGACCTCCGGTGTGCAGGTGCACGTGATGGAGGACCAAAAGCCGCCGATTTACATCATCGCTCCGGGCAAGGTGTACCGCCGCGATGTTGCCGACCCCTCGCATCTTCCGCAGTTTACCCAGATCGAGGGCCTGGTCATCGATAAGGGCATCTCGTTCGGCGACCTTAAGGGTACGCTCGACTACTTCTGCAAGCAGATGTTCGGACCCGATCGCAAGACCCGCTTCCGTGCGCACTACTTCCCGTTCACCGAGCCCTCCGCCGAGGCCGACGTCTCCTGCGGCGTGTGCGGCGGCACGGGGCATCTGCACGACGGCGAGCGTTGCCGCATGTGCAAGGGCACAGGCTGGCTGGAAATCCTCGGTTGCGGTATGGTAGACCCGAACGTGCTCACCATGTCGGGCATCGACCCGGAGGAATACTCCGGCTTCGCGTTCGGCGTCGGCGTCGAGCGCGTGGCGTGCCTGAAGTACAACGTGCCCGACCTGCGCATGCTTCTCGAAGGCGACATGCGCTTCCTGCGCCAGTTCTAGCCGAACGGCGAAGGATATCCTGCCTCGAGCTCGGCGGGCATGCGCCACGCGCAGTTCCGCACGAGCCGAACAGCCCAGTGGGCTGTTCGCGCGAGTCAGGACTGTTTGAGCATGGCGTATGTCCGCCGAGCTCAAATTGCGGAAGTGAACATTCAAGAAAGAGAGAGTCATGAAAGTATCGCTGAAATGGCTTAACGAATACGTGGAGGTGCCGAGCGACACCAAGGCGCTCTGCGACAAGCTCGACCTCACGGGCACGGGCGTCGAAGGCGTCGAGGTGCTCGGCGCCACGTTCGACGGCGTGGTCGTGGGCTACGTCGAGACCTGCGAGCCGCATCCCGATTCCGACCACATGCACGTGGTCACGGTGAACACGGGCGCAGGCGAGCCCGTGCAAATCGTGTGCGGCGCGCCGAACATCAAGGCGGGAATCAAGCTTCCCGTCGCGACCGTGGGGGCTGTGCTTCCCGGCGACTTCAAGATCAAGAAGTCGAAGCTGCGCGGTGTTGCGAGCGCCGGCATGTGCTGCTCGCGGCGTGAGCTGGGGCTCGGCTCCGACCATGAGGGTATCTGGATTCTCCCCGACGACGCACAGGTGGGCACTCCCATCGCCGACTACTTGAAGCTGACCGACACGGTGCTCGACCTGGAGATCACGCCGAACCGCCCCGACAGCCTTTCGATCGTGGGGCTCGCGCGCGAGATGGGCGCGATGTATCGCTGCGATTGGAAAAACCCGCTTGACGAGATGGCCGCAAAGCTCGAGCTTGCCGACGACGGCATCGACGACGTCGACGTGACCATCGAGGACGCCGTGCGCTGCCCGCGCTATTCCGCCCGCGTCATCCGCGGCGTGAAGGTGGGCCCGTCGCCTGACTGGATGGTCGAGCGCCTCGCTGCCATCGGACAGCGCTCCATCAACAACATCGTCGACGTGACGAACTACATCCTGTTCCTGTTCGGCCAGCCGCTGCACGCCTTCGACCTGAACAAGCTGAAAGGCGCAGACGGGCGCGCCCATGTGGTGATCCGCGAGGCCGCCGACGGCGCGAAGTTCACCACGCTCGACGAGGTGGAGCGCACGCTCACTTCCGACATGACCGTCATCGCCACGCCCGAGCTCGGCCCTGTGGCGCTCGCGGGCGTCATGGGCGGCCTCGATACCGAGGTCACCGAGGAGACCACCGATATCCTGCTCGAGACGGCGACCTTCGAGCCGGGCCGCACCTCGCGCACCTCGCGCAACCTGGGTCTCATCTCCGAGAGTTCCATGCGCTACGAGCGAGGCGTGGACGACCACGGCATCGAAGAGCGCTCTGCTGCTGCGGCGGCGCTCATCGTGGAAGTTGCCGGCGGCCAGGTGTCTGGCTCCATCGGCGGCGGTACGGGCATCGTGGACGAGTGGCCGAACGCCTCCGAAGAGGCTCACCTCACCTTCCGCATCCCGCGCTTCAACGCGATGATGGGCGCCGATATCTCCCGCGACTTCATCGTGGAGATCCTCGGCCGTCTGGGCTGCAAGGTGGAAGACGGCGCAGACGCCGACACGCTTGCGGTCACGTCGCCGACGTTCCGTCCCGACCTGCCGCGCGAAATCGACCTCTACGAGGAAGTGCTGCGCCTCTACGGCATGGACCAGATAGAGGCCACGCTCCCCGGCGGTCGCGGCCGCTTCGGCACGGTGAGCCACGAGCAGCACGTGAAGAACAAGGTCAACGACACGCTGCGCGCCTGCGGCATGAACGAGACGATGACCTACTCGTTCGCCGAGCCGAGCGAGATCGAGCGTCTTCGCTTGCCGCTCGAAGGCCTTGGCCAGGCGGTCGAGCTTCTGAACCCGATGAACGCCGAGCAATCGGTCATGCGCCAGAGCATCATCCCCGGCCTTCTGCGCTCTGTCGCCCACAACCAGAACCGCGGCGTGAAGAACATCCAGCTCTACGAGATGGGCCGCGTGTTCTTCGCCCATGAAGGCAAGAAAAAGCCCAAGGAGCGCGAGAAGCTCGCCGGCGTTTTGGCCGGTGCCGTGCGCGACGCCGGTTGGAACGAGGCGCCCGCTCCCTACGATTTCTTCGACGGCAAGGGCGTGCTCGAGAACCTCGCGCGCGAGCTTGCACTTCCCAAGGTGCGCTTCAAGGCGCTCGCCGCCGACGAGGCACCGCAGCTGCAGCCCGGCCGCGCTGCCGAGATGCTCTCGGGCGGCACGTCGCTTGGCTGGGTGGGCGAGCTCCATCCGCTCGCCGTGGCGGCCTACGACGCGGCGGCCCCCGTCGTCGCCTTCGAGCTCGACCTCGAGGCGCTTGAGCGCGCGGCGCGTCCGGCGCGCGACTACGTCGACGTGCCCACGTTCCCCGCGGTGTCGATGGACATCGCGTTCGTCGTCGATGAGGACGTCACCCACGAGCGACTCGTCCAGTGCATGACGTCCGCCGGCGGAAAGCTGCTCGAAGACGTGCGCCTGTTCGACGTCTACCGCGACGAGAAGCGTCTCGGCGCTGGCAAGAAGTCGATGGCGTATGCGCTCACCTACCGCGCCGCCGACCGCACGCTCACGAGCGACGAGGCGGAGAAGGCGCACGAGCGCATGGTGAAGAAGGTGTGCTCGGCGACGGGCGCCGAGGTTCGCGGGTAGAAACTCTCGCACCATAAAAGGAAGAGCCGAGGATGTGGCGGCATCCTCGGCTCTTCGTGTTTCAGACCTCCTGCAGTATAGGACGTAATCTAGTAGTGGTCAAGCACTAAATCTCAAACGTGAGCCCGTCGTAGGCGGCCTCGACGCGACCTTCGTACTGAGTGAGGAACTCCTCCAGTTCTACGAGCGTGATCGGCTCGTCGTAGTGCATGCACAGGTGCGTGAGATAGATTTTGCCCGCGTTGAGCGACAGCCCTTCTTCGATGCATTCCTGCACGCTGTGGTGCGCGGCGGGGGACCAGTTGTTCTTCCAGAACGTCGCGTCCATCGCGAGGATGTCGATATCTTGCAGTCGCTCATAGGTCTCGGGCGGCAGCTTCCCGGTGTCGGAGGCGTAGAACATGCGCGTGTCGT
>USJN01000029.1 GCA_900554945.1 uncultured Coriobacteriaceae bacterium
CGACTCCGCGCTCGGCCCCCCGAGCGCACTCCCACACGAAGTCCGACATATCGTCGGCGCCGTTCAGAAAAGCAACGCCGCCTTCGGGAAGCGCGGCGATGAGCTCGGATTTGGCGCGCGCGATATTCTCGCGACTACCCAGCAGCTCGATGTGGCTCTCGCCGACTTGCGTGACGATTCCCCAATCGGGGCGCACGAAGGAGCACAGCGAATCGATCTGTCCGCTGCCGCGCATGCCCATCTCGACCACAACGTTGAGAGTGTCGGCATCGGCGGCAAGCAGCGTGTTCGGCACGCCGAGCTCGTTGTTCTGGTTACCGCGCGTAGCCGTAACGCTCCCTGCGCATGCGAGCACGTCGCGCACGAGGTTTTTGGTTGTTGTCTTGCCGTTCGAGCCGGTAAGGCCCACGATCCGACCCTGCAAGCGCCCGCGCCATACGCGAGCGAGATCGGTGATGGCGACCTGCGCGTCATCCACAAGAAGAATCGACGCCCCGAGCTCTTGCACGCGGGCGACCACCTCATCGGGGAGGGACCGCGTGACGAGCACGCAGCGCGCGCCCGCGGAAACGGCGGCGAGGACGTAGTCGTGCCCGTCGACTCGTTCGCCAGCAAGCGCGACATAGAGCGAGCCCTCGCTGGCTGTGCGGGAATCCCACGTAACGGACGCAATCTGAGCATTCGGGTTCGGAGCCGCGACAATGCGCGCAGAGACCGCCTCTGCGATTTCAGTTACGGAAAGTTGCAAGCTAGTTCGCCTCCGCTGCAGCGCCGGCAAAACGGCGCTCAAGTTCCTCGCGCGCAACGACGCGGTCGTCGAAGGACAATACCTCGTCGCCTACAAGCTGGTAATCCTCATGCCCCTTGCCAGCGATGAGAACCGACGTGCTCGCGTCGGCGAGCTCGATCGCGCGGCGAATCGCGCTGCGGCGATCGGGCACAACCTCATACTTGTCCTGGGAATCGCCCATACCGGCAACGATGTCAGCGATGATGGCGTCGGGGTTCTCGTGGCGCGGGTTGTCGCTCGTGACGATGGCATAGTCCGCAGCGAGGGCCTTCTTGCCCATAAGCGGGCGCTTCCCCGCATCGCGGTTGCCGCCGCAGCCGAAGACGACGATCGTGCGGCCGTGGCCGAGCGCCATAATGGAGCCGAGCGCCTTCTCGAGCGCATCGGGGGTGTGCGCGTAGTCAACGTACACCGACACGCCGCCGTCGTGGGGCGTGCGCACGCGCTCGAGGCGGCCGGGAACGGGGGTAGCGTCCTCCAGCGATTTCGCGATATCGGCCGCAGGGATGCCCAGCATGAGACCGACACCGAACGCCGTCATGATGTTGGAAACGTTGAAGCGCCCGACGAGCGGGTAGGAGAACGCGATTTCCTCGCCGCGAACGGACAGCACGACGTCGGTTCTTGCCACGCCGTAGTCGACCTTCACGGGATGGATAGCCGCCGACTCGTCAAAGCCGGTCGTCACCACCATGTCGCCCGCCTCCATACAACGGCGGTTAAGCTCGGCTCCCCACTTGTCGTCGATGCAGATAACGCGGCGAGCCGGATAGTCGTGCGAGAACAGCAGCGCCTTCGCCTCGAAGTACGCTTCGAACGTGTGGTGGTAGTCGAGGTGGTCCTGCGTCAGGTTGGTGAACGCCGTCACCGAGAAACGCGTATCCCACGTGCGGCACAGATCGAGCGCATGGGAGCTGACCTCCATGGCGACGCAATCACATTTCGCATCGCGCATGCGCGCAAACAGGTGCTGTAAGTCGCTCGACTCGGGAGTGGTGTGCTCGGACTTCTCGTGCACATCGCCGATGGTTGTTCCGACGGTGCCGATGACGCCCGTCTTCTTCCCCGCCATGCGCGCAATATGCTCCACGAGATAGGTTGTGGTGGTCTTGCCGTTGGTCCCCGTGACGCCGACGAGCGAGAAGGCGCGCGAGGGGTTGTCGTAGAACTGCGCGGCAGCATAGGCGAGCGCCTTGCGCGAATCGGCGACGACGACCTCGGTCACGTCGGTCGCATCGGCCAGGTAGAGCTTGCGCTCCACGATGAGCACCTTCGCACCGCGGTCGATCGCGTCCTGCGCGAAGGAATGACCGTCCACGGCGAGGCCCACGATGCAGAAGAACGCATCGCCGGGCTGCACGCGATCGGAGCGATAGGCGATGCCCGAAACCTCTTCAGATGGATTGCCGAGAATGGTGCAATTGAAGCCTTCGAATAAATCCGCACACGTTTTGGCCATGTTGTCTACCTCACTCCGGCTGAATCTTGTATCGATCGATGGCAAAGGCCATTATATCCTTAAAAACATTCGACACGTTTCCTTGGCTTGGGACCTCATTGAGTCCCACAAAACAAACTAATTGGCTCGACGAGTCGGGCAAAAATCCCTCGAAACACAGGTTGTAGACCCCTTGACGGTACACGCCGCTCTCCGCGATTTCCGCAGTCGAGGTCTTGCCTGCCACCGAGTAGCCCTCTATCTGGGCATTCTTGCCCGTACCATCGGTGACCACCGTTTTCAGCATGTCGGTGATGGTCGGGATGGCAGCCTTGTTCTCGATCACGTCCTCGGTATCGTAGGTAGGCACCTCACCTGTTTGCGGCTTGCTCACCAAGAAGTGAGGAGTCACCTCGACCCCGTCGTTGGCAAGCGCCCCGTAGAAGCGCACAAGCTGGAGCGGCGTCACCGCGACGCCCTGCCCGAAGCTCACGTTCCACCCCGTGATCGTGGCCCAGTTCTCAAGCGGTTGAAGCGTGCCCGAAGCCTCGCCCGGGTAGTCGACGCCCGTCTTCTCGCAGAGGTTGTACTTCTGGATATGCTCGTAGAGCTTGGTAAACCCATCAGTCATCTTCTGCACCGAAAGCGAGATACCGACATTTGAGGACTGGTCGAGGATTTGGCGGAACGAGAAGGTCTGGTCGGAGCGCTCGTGCGCGTCGGAGACCTTGTAGCCGTCGGCCTCGATCACCGCGGGGCAGAAGAGCGTGTCGTCAGGCGTCATGGCCCCCTCTTCCAAGATGGTCGTTGCCGACACCGTCTTGAACACCGAGCCCGGCTCGAAGGCTTGCGTAATCGGTTTTACCTGGTCGGAACTAGATTTCGCGCTTGTCATGTCGGAGGGGTCCATGTAGGGCAGCGAGGCGATGGCATAGATTTCGCCCGTGCCCGCGTCCATCACGACCGAGGAACCGCCAGCGGCGGTCATGTCCTCGGCGGCCTCGGCGACGCGGTTCTCCACATATTCCTGCAGCTCGATGTCGATCGAAATCATGATGTCCTGGCCGTCGACCGCAGGCGTCTCCTCCTTGACACCGCCGGGGATGGGAAGGCCGTTTTCCCCGCGCTCGGCAGTGTAGGTGCCCGGCGTGCCGGAAAGAATGTCGTTGTATTGCAGCTCGAGACCTGTGATACCCTCGCCGTCGACATTGCAGTAGCCGATAACCTGGCCGCCGATCTGGCCGCAGGGGTATTCGCGCCGCGTGTCGGCGATGAAGTAGACGCCGTCGAGGGCAAGCTTCTTCACCTCGGCGGCGGCATCAACATCCGCCTGGCGCTTCACGTAGACGAAGGTGGCGGACTCCTTCGAGAGCAGTTCCCGGTACGTCGACGCGTCGCCCCCGAGCACGTTGGCGATAGCCTGCGCCTCCGCCGCCGCGTCGGTGACCTCGGCGGGGTTCGCGTAGATCGTCGTCGCGTCGACGCTCTTCGCGAGCACCGTACCGTTGCGGTCGTAGATAGTGCCTCGGTGGGGTGTGGTGGTGAACGAGATCGTGCGCGCCTCTTCGGCCATGGCCGAATAATGGGCCGACTCGATGATCTGGAGATATCCCAAGCGCAGGAAGAAAACTGCGGCAATGGCGGCAAAGATAAGCAGAAGGACGAAGGGGCGGTTCGAATTCACCCTCTCGGCGGTATGGCTTGAGTTGATGCGCTCGGCAGCGCCGCCAACCGCTCTCCCAATGGAGCCGCCGACGACACCAACAGCGCCAATGATGTTGGAAAGCGTGCTTTGAGAAGAAGCCGCCCCGCGAGAGGCGCGCTCATCGCGGGGGCTGCGCGAACCCCTCGTGTCGCGGGCCGCTCGCGACGAGCCCCGATTGCGCGATGGTCGCTGCGTGCGTGATGGGGAAGACCCGCGACGCGAGCGCTCGCTCGGACGGGAGGTGCCCCTGCCCTGCGAGCGAGTGCGGGACGATCGCCCCTCGCTGCGAGAAGTATTCGCTCTCCCCCCTTCGCGCCTGCGGGGATAATCCCCGTCGCGCATGTCACGTCTGCGGTCGGTCATATCCGCCCGCTAGCTCCGCGCGGCGGCGGCCAGACTCTGGGAAAGCGAGAGATTGCCCGAGCCGTCGGTCGCGACGATGTCTTCGGGCAGCACGATTTTGCTGGTCGACTCGGGCGCAGCCATGCCAAGGGCGGTCGCCTCGGATTTGATGCGGGACGGATTGGAAAGACTGCTCTGCGCCACCTCGAGGGAGCTGCCCTCGGAGCGCGCGGTGTCGATAAGGCTGTCGTAGCTCTTCGACTCGATTTCGACATTAACGGCAGCGGCAGTAAGCGCGATGCGGGCGAAGGCCACGAGCGCAAGCACCACAAGGGCTACCGCCACCACCCGGGCGAGCGCGATGATCGCCGGAGAAAGCGTCTCGACATGGGGCTTGCCACCAGGAACGACAGAGATGCGGGGGCGTTCAGGGTAACGCTCGGGCACTCGCTCTGCGGCGCGCGTATATGCAGGAACAGCGCTCATGCCCCACCCCTTTCTTTCGTTTAATCGGCATTTCAGGCAACGACGCCCCCGAAGGGGCGACGTGGGTTCGCTATTCGGTTAGAGCTTCTGCGCGACGCGTAGCTTCGCGCTGCGGGCCCGAGGATTGCTCTCTATCTCCTCAGGCGTCGGAAGTATGGGCTTCCGCGTGACAACCTTGAGTATCGGCTCTTTTCCGCACACGCAGACCGGCAGGTCCGGCGGGCAGGTGCACCGGTTCGCCATCGAGGCGAACGTGTCCTTCACAATCCGGTCTTCCAGCGAGTGATAGCTGATGACGGCTATCCTGCCTTTCGGATTCAGCCAGCGAATGGCGGCGTCCAAACCTCGACGCAGCACATCCAGCTCCGAGTTGACTTCGATCCGAAGAGCCTGGAAGGTTCGCTTCGCGGGATGCCCGCCTGCACGTCTGGCCGAAGCGGGGATGGCGGCCTTGATGACCTCCACCAGCTGCCCGCTGGTCTCGAACGGCTCCTTCTCGCGCTCGCGCACGATGAAGTCGGCGATTCTCGATGCCCACTTCTCGTCCGAATAGGCGCGGATTATCCGAGTGAGATCTGCTGCGTTGTAGGTGTTGACGATCTCTGCTGCGGTTTGAGTTTGTGTACACGGATCCATCCGCATGTCAAGGGGGGCTTCTTCTTTGAAGGAGAAGCCGCGTGACGGCGTATCGATCTGCACGGAGGAAACGCCGAGATCGAACAGGATAGCGTCGATTCCGGGCACCTCGGCAGAGGTGAGAAGTCCATCGAGTTCCCCGAAGTTGCCGTGAAGCAATTCGAGCGCGGGGCGAGTTTGCTCCGGCAGCGACTCAAGCTTCTTGCAAGCGGCGGCGAGCGCCACTTCGTCTTGGTCGATACCGATGAGCGTCCCCTCGTGCCCAAGCCGCTTCGCGACTTCGAAGGAATGCCCTGCCCCGCCGAGCGTGGCGTCCACGAACGTGTGCTGTGTTTGTAGTGTAAGTTGTTCGAGGCACTCGGCGAGCAGGACCGGTGTGTGCCGATATTCGCTTGTCATTTCGCTCACGTCTTACTCCGCTAGGTCGAGCAACATTGAGATGTCGGTGTCGTCGATCACTTCGTCGTAACGCTTCGCGTCCCAGATCTCGAATCGACCGGTGTTGCCGATGACGACGACGTCCTTGTCGATGCCGCATTTCTCGCGGGCATCGGCGGGAAGCATGATGCGGCCGGTCTTGTCGACCTCCACGTCCTTCGCAAGCGACTTGAGCTTCAGCATGATGTGCCGGCACTCGCGCTTGGTAGGGTGCTTCTTCTCGACGAACGAATCGAACAACTTGGTGATCCATGCCTCGAAATCGGGCGTTTCGAACACGTAAAGGCATTCGTTGTCCAGATCCCTGGCGACGACGAGCTGGGTTGAAAGCACTTTGCGGAATTTCGCGGGGAGAGACACGCGGCCCTTGCCGTCGACCTTGAAGCGGTATTCGCCGTTGAGAACCACGTCGCGACGCGGCGCGACCTCTTCGGCTACCTCCTCGATCTGTTTGGCATCGTCCGTCATCTGTTCCCTTCGAAACCCTGCAGTGGCTTCCAATGCATTGCATTCTATCCCACAATCTCCCACTTTTCAATCATTTCATGGGATTCGATGCTCATCTTGGACGCTCTGAGCTGCACCGTCTTCATTGAAGGCGTCAGACAGCGCAAGATATGGGGCGGAAAAAAAAACGAGCCCAAGATATGGGCTGTGCATTGCGGTGGGGCGATGTGGGGGGTTTGTGTGGGTGTGGGAGAAGGTGGGGCCGCGAACGGCGAGTAGCAGAGCGCAATACGCCCGTCTCCCCGATACTTCATGGATGGTCGAAGGATGCGGCCTCAACGTGCGGGTGCGCTTGGCATGCCCTGCGTCTGGGAGAGCAACTCCGAATACGGCCTTACGCACGCGGGTGCGCTGCGAGATATTCCTCGCGGATGTGCGAGCGGTCAACGTGCGTGTAGATTTGAGTCGTCGAGATGTCGGAGTGGCCGAGCATCTCCTGGATAGCTCGCAAATCGGCCCCACCCTCAAGGAGATGAGTCGCGAAAGAATGGCGCAGCGTATGCGGATGCAGGTTCGTGACGCCAATGGAAAGCCCGGCGCGTGCGACGATCTTGTGCAGGCTCTGCCGCGTGATCCTTCCGCCGCGCACGTTCAGAAACACCGCGCCACTCGATTTCCCGCGCCCTCCGTCAAGAACCCGGCGCGCGTTGTCGAGATACATCGACAGCGTGCGCAGCGCGGCACCGGAGATGGGAGCGACGCGCTCCTTTCCGCCCTTTCCCCGAATGCGAAGATACCCCTCGTCGAGCGCGAGGTCGGCAAGATTCAAACCGCATGCCTCGCTCGCACGCAGGCCGCACCCGTAGAGTACCTCAAGCAAGGCGTGGTCGCGCAAGGAGGCGGGCGTGGAATCATCAGCGCACTCCATAAGCGCGCTCACCTGGGCGATCGAGAGGACATCAGGCAAGCGATCGGGAGTTTTGGGCACGGCGATCAGGTCAGCGGGGCTCGTGGCGATGACTTCTTCCCTCACAAGATAGCGGTAGAGCCCCTTAATCGCCGAAAGCCGACGCTTCACCGACGTGGGAGCGAACCCACGCTCGGAAAGGTCGGCTTCGTAAGCGGCGAGCGCCGCGCGATCGGCGTGGGCGACGGACCCCAGCCGATTGCGCTCCAGAAACGACGCGTAATCGGCGAGGTCGCGTCCGTACGCCTCGATCGTCCGCGGCGAGCGCCCGCGCTCGATGCGCAGGCAGGTCAGGTATTCCGAAATCGGATCAACCACGGTATTTGCCGATCGAGGCGGCGTGCACAAAAGCGCTGAACAGCGGATGGGGGCGCGTCGGGCGGCTCTTGAACTCGGGATGGCCCTGGCTTGCAACGAACCACGGGTGGTCGGGAAGCTCGATCATCTCGGTCAGGCGGCCGTCGGGCGACACACCGGAGATGACGAGACCTGCCTCCTGAAGGCGATCGCGGAAGGCATTGTTCACCTCGTAGCGATGGCGATGGCGCTCGTAGATGATCTCCTCGCCGTACGCCTCGAACGCGCGCGAGCCCGGAGATACCTTGCAGGGGTAGGCGCCCAAGCGCATGGTGCCGCCCTTGTCCTCGATGTCCTCCTGCTCGGGCATAAGGTCGATCACGGGGTATTCCGCTTGCTCGTCGAATTCGGCCGACGTGGCACCCGGCATACCGGCGACATCGCGGGCGAACTCGCATACCGCCGCTTGAAGCCCCAGGCAGATGCCGAGGAATGGAACTTTGTGCACGCGGGCATAGCGCGCTGCGGCGATCTTCCCCTCGAAGGCGCGCTGGCCGAAGCCGCCCGGCACGAGGATGCCGTCCATCGAGCCGAGCATCTCCTCGGCATTGTCGTCGGTGAGCTCCTCGCCATCGATGAGGTGCACTTCCACGTGGCGCCCCTCGTGGACGCCTGCATGCCCGAGCGCCTCGATGACGGAGAGATACGCATCCGGGAGCGAGACGTACTTGCCCACAACCGCGATGTCGACCTGGCCCTCGCAGTTGTCCGCCGCCTCGAGGAACGACTTCAGCGGCGTCAGGTCGATCGGGCGCACCTCAAGCCCGAGCTTGTCGAGAACCTTCACGTCGAAACCCTGCTCATCGAGGGCAAGCGGCACCTCGTAGATGGAGGGCGAGTCGACGCAGGCGAGCACGTCCTCGGTCGCCACGTCGCAGAACAGCGCGATCTTCTCGCGCACCTTGTCGGTGATTTCGTGGTCAGAGCGGCACACGATGAAGTCGGGCTGCACGCCGATGGAGCGCAGCTCCTTCACGGAATGCTGCGTCGGCTTGGTCTTCACCTCGTGAGCTGCGGCGATGTAGGGGACGAGCGTCACGTGAACGAAGAGCACATCGCCCGGATCCTTCTCTTTCTTAAACTGGCGGGCAGCCTCGATGAACGGCTGGGACTCGATGTCGCCGATCGTGCCGCCGATCTCGGAGATGACGATGTCGGCGTTCGATTGGGAAGCGATGCGGCGCAAACGTTCCTTGATGGCCTCGGTCACATGAGGGATGACCTGCACGGTTCCGCCGAGGAAGTCGCCGCGGCGCTCGCGCGCGATAAGCGTCTGATAGATTGAACCCTGCGTGAAGTTGGACTCGCGCGAAAGGGACTCGTCGATGAAGCGCTCGTAATGGCCCAAGTCGAGGTCGCCTTCATGACCGTCGTCGGTAACGAAGACCTCGCCATGCTGGAACGGGCTCATGGTGCCCGGATCGACGTTCAGGTACGGGTCCATCTTCTGCATGGTTACCTTGTAGCCGCGCGCCTTGAGCAGATGCCCCAAAGACGCCGCCGTGATGCCCTTGCCCAATGATGAGACAACGCCGCCCGTCACGAAAATATGCTTGGCCATGATTCTCCTTCTGCTGCGCAACCGAAATGCTATCCAACCCCATGAGTTACGGCCTCAGGCTGCGCGAGCCGATACGCTCGGACGCGGCCAGGCGAACTCCAAACGTTCGTTCATTTTACTCGAACGGAAAAATCGTGCGGGGAGCGCGCCTGGCATTTAACACATCAGTAACGAAGAAGAGCGGCGCACTACCCCAGTGCCAGAACGTCGCGCGCGAGGACGGTGACCATCTTTGCCGTCGCCGCACGATCGGCCACGAATTGCGGAAGCGCATTGTTCGAGCCGTTCGAGAGCGAGCCCGTCAAAACGCCCGCCTGGGCGCACCAGGCAACCGCATCGCGCGCCCAAGGCGAGATCGCGTCCGCGTCATCGAAGATATTCAGGTTCGACAGATCGGCCGCGGTGTTCGCACCTGCGATCTTGTTCGCGTAGTTCGAGATCATCTTGGCGAGCTGCTCGCGCGAGACCTCCATGTCGGGCACGAAATCGTTCGTCCCATCCCACCCGTTCACGACGCCGACCTCGCGCGCCCAGGTTAGCGCCTCGCCGTAGAAGTCCTCGTAGTTCGCGTCGTCGAACTGAGGCTTGTCGGAGGTGACCTGGGGCTTGCCCGCCACGCGCCAAAGAATGGTTACCGCCTCGGAGCGCCGCAAGCCGTTCGCAGGCCCGAACAGGGTCGTGCCCGCATAACCGGTGATATAGCCGTGGTCGAAAACGTAATCGACAACGCCCGAGTCGACGAACCAGTCGCCGTAGAAGCAGTCGCTGAAATGCTCGGAGGGAACGCGCCCGTCGTCGACGTCTGCCGACGCATAGGAAATGCGCACGTTGCCCATCCAGTCGCCGTAGCGAAGCGTGAGCCCGCGCGAGGAGAGCGACTCGGGCTCGAGACCGGAGGTCCGATCGGGATCTAAGATGATGAAGTTGCTGGTGGAGAGATTGTCCGGGTTGTCCACACCCTCGTAGCCGATGACGGTGACCCAGTGCTGCGAGCCGCTTCCCGTGGTCACGTAGAGGACGACCGGGTGGCCATCGTTGATGGCGTTATAAAGCGTGCGGAGCACCTCCGCCTCGCTCCCGATGACGCGGCAGTCGAACTCGTCGGTCATGTTCTTGCCGTAAAACCCGCTCTCGCCATAGGCGCCGCCGTTGTAGTCGAACTCCGCCCACGTGTGCACCGTACCCGTCGTGATGGTCTTCGCGTACGCCGCGGCGTAGCCCAAACACGACCCGCCCGTGTGCTGAAGCCCCACCTGATTGATGAGGGCCTGGTCGAACTTGAGCATGCGCCCGTTCGACTGCAACGCGATGCGAGCCTCGCCCGCATCCAACGAGGAGCCATCGCTTGCCGCCAGAGCGACAGGCGGAAGGGAGAGCGCGGAAGCGAGGGCTATCGTACAGGTGACGGCGACGGAGCCCTTGAGAAAGCGAGACGGTCGAGAAGCCATGAAACCTCTTATCCGGACGAAAGGCCGCGCCCCTCGTCCTGCAGCGGGAATTCGCAAACCCGCCGATCGCGAGAACA
>USJN01000030.1 GCA_900554945.1 uncultured Coriobacteriaceae bacterium
AAAATCTCTAGTACTCCAAACCCGGGTAGAGCGGATGGGCCTCGAGCATCGCGTCGACCTTCTTCTTGATGTCGGCGAGCTTTGCGTCATCGTCGGCGTTGAACACGGTGCCGGCAATGCACAGGCCGACCTCGTAGAAATCGTCCTTTGTGAAGCCGCGCGTGGTGGCCGCAGCGGACCCGACGCGAATGCCGCTCGCCACGAAGGGGCTGCGCTGTTCGTTGGGGATGGTGTTCTTGTTCACCGTAAGGCCAACGCGCTCGAGCAGCTTCTCGGCGTCCTTGCCGGTAACGTCGGCGGGCGTGAGATCCACGAGGCACAGGTGGTTGTCCGTGCCGCCCGACACCAGACGCAGGCCGCCGTCGGTCATGCCCTGGCCGAGCGCCTTCGCGTTCTCGACCACATGGTCGATGTAGGTTTTGAACTCAGGCTTGAGCGCCTCGCCGAACGCGACCGCCTTGCCGGCGATGACGTGCATGAGCGGGCCGCCCTGCGAGCCGGGGAACACCGCGGAGTTAATCTTCTTGAAGAGCTCCTCGGAGTTTGTCAGGATGAAGCCGCCACGCGGACCGCGCAGCGTCTTGTGGCTGGTCGACGTCGTGATGTCGGCATACGGCACAGGGCTAGGGTGCGCGCCTGTGGCGACGAGGCCGGCGATGTGGGCCATGTCCACCATGAGGTAGGCGCCCACCTCATGCGCGATCTCGGCCATGCGCGGGAAGTCGATCGTGCGAGGATAGGCGGAAGCGCCACCGACGATGACCTTCGGGCGAACCTCCTTCGCCTTTTCAAGAAGCGCGTCGTAGTCGATGACCTCGGTCTCAGGATCGACGCCGTAGGATTCCGCATGGTAAAGCTTGCCCGAAAAGTTCGCCGGGCTGCCGTGGGTAAGATGGCCGCCGTTGTCGAGGCCCATGCCCAAAATGGTGTCACCGGGCTTGATCAGCGCGAAGTACGCCGCCAGGTTCGCGTTCGCGCCGGAATGGGGCTGAACGTTCGCGAACTGCGCGCCGTAGAGCTTGCAGGCGCGATCGCGCGCGAGGTCCTCCACGATGTCGACCTTCTCACAGCCGCCGTAGTAGCGCTTGCCGGGATAACCTTCCGCGTACTTGTTGGTGAGCACGCTGCCCATGGCCTCCATGACAGCCGGGCTAGTGAAGTTCTCCGAAGCGATGAGTTCGACACTCGTGCGCTGACGTCCCAGCTCAGCGCGAAGAACGTCAGCGACCTCGGGATCGCTTTCACTTACATATTGCAACGTCATATAATTCGCCCCTTCCAGAGCCCGAAAAAAGTATGCGCCCACTCTAGCACAATGAGCAGGCGCAATTGTTACAACTTGGTTAGGGGAAGCTTGCGTTGGTCAAGGGAAATTTGACTCGGCCGGGAAGCGCGACCGCTACGCCGAGGGCGTCTCGAGCGCCATAATCTTCTCGACGCGGCCCGCGTGGCGGCCGCCGCCGAAATCGGTGGACAGGAACACGTCGAGGATGCGCTTGTTTTCCTCCACGTCGACGAAGCGACCCGACAGCGTCACGATGTTGGCGTCGTTGTGCTCGCGGCACAGCTCGGCGAACTGGGTGTTGATGGCGTTCACCGCGCGGATGCCGTTGATCTTGTTGGCGGCGACGGCCATGCCGATTCCCGTGCCGCACACGAGAACGCCGTATGTCGCCACGCCGCCTGCCACCTCGTGGGCGACCTTGGCGGCGAAGTCGGGGTAATCGACGCGGTCGTCGGAGTCGGGACCCAGGTCGTGCACCTCGTAACCCTTCTCCTTAAGGTAGGCAGCCAAAAGCTGCTTCTGCTCGAAGCCCGCGTGATCGCTTGCGATGCTGATAATCATGTTCCTACTCTCCCTTATGTCGTGAACTTGTCCTATTTCGTCTTCGTATGCCCCACCGCGCGCCGCCATCCTTCCAAAAGCTCGGCGTGGCGCGTGTGGTCCATCTGCGGCTCGTAGACGTCGTCGGTCGTGCGCAACCCGCGCAGCTGGTCGGTGCTCTCCCAAAAGCCCGTCGCCAAACCGGCCAGGTACGCGGCGCCGACAGCAGTGGTCTCCGCGTTTTTCGGACGATGAAGCGACGTGCGAAGCATATCGCATTGGAACTGCATGAGGAAGTCGTTTTTCGATGCGCCGCCGTCGACGTTGAGCTCGGAGAGCTTCACGCCCGAGTCGGCCTCCATCGCCACCACCAGGTCATGTACCTGGTAAGCGAGCGATTCGAGCGCAGCGCGGACGAAATGGGCGCGGGTCGAGCCGCGCGTGAGGCCGACGACCGTGCCGCGCGCCTCGGCGTCCCAATAGGGGGCGCCGAGGCCGGTGAAGGCGGGCACGATATAGACGCCCTCCGTGCTATCGACGCTGCGGGCGATCTCGCAGGTTTCCGCCACGTCGTCGATAAGGCCCATCTCGTCGCGCAGCCACTGCAGAAGAGCGCCCGCCATAAACACGCTTCCCTCGAGCGCATATTCAGGACCCTTTGCATCAGGCGCACTTGCGGCAACGGTAGTGACCAGGCCGTTTTTCGACTCGCACGCCTCGCGCCCCGTGTTCATCAGAAGGAAGCAACCCGTGCCGTAGGTGTTTTTCGCCTGGCCGGGCGAAAAGCAACACTGCCCGAACAGCGCCGCCTGCTGGTCGCCCGCGATACCGCGGATGGGCACGCCGGGGAAGACGGCGGGATTTCTTGTCACGCCGAAGTCGCCCGACGAGGGGCGCACCTCGGGAAGCATCGAAGCGGGGATGTCGAACAGGTCAAGCAGCCACGGGTCCCATTCCATGTCGTGGATGTTGAAGAGCATGGTGCGGCTCGCGTTGGTGACGTCGGTGGCGTGCACCTCGCCCTGCGTGAGCGCCCATAAAAGCCACGAGTCGACCGTGCCGAACGCGAGCTTTCCCTGGAGCGCATCCTCGCGAGCGCCGGGGACGTTGTCGAGGATCCAGCGGATCTTGCTGGCAGAGAAGTACGCATCGGGCACAAGGCCCGTGCGGCGCGTGACCTCCGCCGCGATTTCCGGGACCCCGCACAGCTCCTCGACGAGAGGCGCCGTTCGGCGGCACTGCCACACGATGGCATTCGCTACCGGCTGACCGGTCTCACGGTTCCACACGACCGTGGTCTCGCGCTGGTTGGTGATGCCGATGGAGTCGATGTCACGAGGTCCCAAATCGTTCGATACCAAAAGTTCTGTCAGCGCCCCGAGCTGCGACGAGAGGATATCGCGCGGATCGTGCTCGACCCAGCCCGGCTTGGGGAAAATCTGCGGGAAGGGGTTTTGCACCACGTCCGCGACGCGCCCCTCGCGGTCGATGAGCATCGCCCGGGAAGACGTAGTCCCCTGGTCAAGCGCGACAACGTAGGTTTTCGACATACTTATCTCCTCGAAGGGATATTTCCGGTGTTTCCAGCGCTTCCAATGCTACCAGCCAACTGGGGAAACGCGAAATCAGCTGATATGGCTGTCGATCCAGGCGAGCACGTCGTCGTAGACCTGCTGCTTGCCGGGCTCGTTCAAGATCTCGTGGCGCATGCCCTGGTAGAGCTTCACCTCGACGTCTTTGATCCCCGCCTTCTCGAACAGGGCGGCCGTGCTTTTCACGCCGCGCCCCTTGTTCCCCACCGGGTCGAGCGTGCCGGCGATGAGCAGGATAGGCAGCTCGGAGGGAATCTCGAGCGCCGAATCGAGCGTTGCAACCTCGGCGGTAAGGCTCGTGAGCGTCGCGTAGGCGCCAGCCGTGAACGTCTGGCCGCACAGGTCGTCGGCAATATAGGCATCGACGATGGCGGGGTCAGTGGAAAGCCAATCGAGAGGCGTGCGCGCATCTTTGACGGCCTTTGAGAAGGCCCCGTCCGCAAGGTTGTGGAGCAGCTTGCTGCGCGTGCGTTCCCCCTGCTTGGCGGCGACTCGGCAAGCAAGCAAGTGTCCCATCTTCGACTTCACGACAGGCTCGTTGCCGGTGCCGCAAATCACGGCGCCCGAAAGGCCTTCCGCATGGCGGGACAGGTACGCCCGTGTGACGAAGCTTCCCATGGAATGCCCGAAGATGAAGTAGGGCGTCTTGCGCGAGAAGCGGGCGCTCACCGTTTTCCGCATCTCGTGAACGTCCTCGATGAGGGCGTCCTTCCCGCAATCGAGGGGTATATGTCCCAAATCCATCGGGTCGGTGACCGAGCGGCCGTGCCCGATGTGGTCGTGGGCGCATACCGCGAAACCGGCGCTCACGAGGAAGCGAGCGAAATCCTCATAGCGACCGATGTGCTCGGACATGCCGTGGACAATTTGCACGATTGCGCGAGGAGCGGCACCCGATGAGCCATGCGAGGCAACGGGCTGCCACAATACCCCTTTTATCTGGGAAGACTTGTCGAACGACCTGAACCCTACCGATGATTTCTCAACTGGTTTGGACACGAGACTCCCCCTTATGCCAAAGCGATTTTCCCGTCGCACCTCAGTATAGCGGGAAAGCCCCGCGCGCGGACAGGCAACCCTACGAAAGTGACTTGATGTCCGCGATGGTGATGGCACCTTCGCGCACGATCACGGGATGGTCCTGCGTGCAGTCGACGACCGTTGAGGCGATGCCGCTCTTGGCGCCGTCTTCCCCGTCCGAAAGCACCGCGGAAACCTGGGAGCAAAGGCCCTCGTCGAGGTCGCCGAAGGAGCCCGCTGGGCGCTTTCCCGATACGTTTGCCGAGGTCGTTGCAAGGGGGCACCCTACCGCGCCGATCAGCTCGAGCGCGCAGGCGTTGTTCGGCATGCGAAGTCCGATCGTGTCGGTGCTCGAGCGGAACGCCTCGGGTACCTCGTCCGACGCCTTGACGATCAGCGTAAGGGGGCCCGGCCAAAACGTTCGGGCGAGCACAAAGGCGAACTCGGGGACGCAGCGGCCGAAGCGCGCGAGGTCGTCTTGCTGGGAGACGAGCCACGAGATGGGCTTTGCCTTCTCGCGGCGCTTCAAGCTGTACAGGATATCGGGAGACGCGGCGTGGCGAATAGAAACGCCCAGGCCATACACCGTTTCCGTGGGGAAGATCGCGGGTTGTCCCTTCTTGAGGACAGACGCCGTGACCGCAATCGAATCGGAAAGACGCGCCATGGAACCACCTTTTCAAGCACTTGTCGTTCGCCGTGCGCGCGGTGTGCGCAGCAGCGTGCCCTAAATTGTAGCACTCACGGCACGGCAAGGGCGCGAGCAGGCCGCCGAGCGCAGGGCCGAGATGGCAACGAGCCGCGAACACGTGCGAGTGGGCAAGTGCGAGCGCGGGAGGCGCGGGGGCAGGCGGAAGCTGGTAAGTGCGAGCGCGGGGCAGAAGGCAAGATTGACAGCGAACCGCAAGCGCGAGGGGTGCTAGCGGGAAGAGAACTCGGCCGCGATCGCCTCGGCGACGCGCAGGCCATCGACGGCGGCGCTCATGATGCCGCCCGCGTAACCCGCGCCTTCGCCGCACGGGTAGACGCGAGTGGCCGGCTCCTCGTCCGAATCGGGCAAATCGCTTGCCAGTCGCGCCTGAAAGTTCTGCCCACGAACCATGCGGATGGGGCTTGAGCTGCGCGTTTCGGGGCCGGTAAGCACAGCGCCGGGATCGGCGAACCCATGCAGCTTCGCATCGAGCAGCAACAGGCCTTGCGCAAGCGCCTCGCAGATGAATTCGGGAAGGCACTCGCGCAGATCGCACCAAACGACACCGCGCGGGTAGCTCGGATGCACGACCATGCGGCTATGCGGTTCCGACGCACCAACGCGGCGATGAGACCCAGGAACGACCGTGCGGCGGCGAGCCTCGGACGCAGCCGCAACCGTACCACCCGGCTGCCCACCTTCAGCTTGCCCACTCGAAGATGTAGCACCCGAAAGAAAATCCCCCACCGTCTGCGCGGGCGCGGCATAGGGCACCCCGCCGTTGCGGCGAGCAAGTTCGAACGCCGCATGCTCGACCTCGCGTTGCAGGCGGACACCTTCCATGACGTCGTCCCCCGGCAAGTCGTCGGGTCGCACGTCGGCAAGCAGCGCGCTGTTGGAGTTCTCGCCATCGCGCGCGAAGCGGCTCATACCGTTAACGACGACACCGCCCTCCTCGCTTGCCGCCGCGACGACTTCCCCACCTGGGCACATGCAGAAGGTGTATACACCACGGGTCGCGTTCTCGCTTGCAGCATCCGTGCGAGTGCCGTTCGCGCGAGCGGGGACGCGCACCGCCATCTTGTAGTCGGCGGCACCGAGCGCCGTGTGCTTCGCAGCAGCGCCGTATTGCGCACGGTTGATGAGCGACTGCGGATGCTCGATGCGCACGCCCATCGAGAAGGGCTTGCGCTCGAGCGCGAACCCCCGATCGCGGGCGAGCTCAAAGATGTCGCGCGCCGAGTGCCCGCACGCGACGATGACGCGCGAGGCTTCGACCGCTTCGCGAGCGCCCGTGCGGGAGTTCTCCAGCACGACCGATCGAACCGCACCGCCCGACAGCTCGATATCGACCAAACGAGTGAGAAAACGCACCTCGCCGCCTGCGGAGATAATACGCTCGCGAATGCTCTTCACGACGGCGGGCAGCTTGTCGGTACCAATATGGGGCTTCGCCTGCCAGAGAATCTCGTCAGGCGCCCCCGCCTGGACGAACGCCTCGAGCACGTGACGGATACGCGGGCTTTTCGTGCCCGTAGTCAGCTTGCCGTCGGAAAACGTGCCGGCGCCGCCTTCCCCGAACTGCACGTTCGCCGCTGCATCGAGCGGGCCGCCCGCGTTGAAGGACTCGATAGCCGCCGTGCGCTCATCAACTGCGGCCCCGCGCTCGACTACGAGCGGACGCAGCCCCGCTTCCGCCAGGTACAATGCGCAGAACAGCCCCGCCGGGCCCGTTCCTGCGACCACGATGCGCCCATCCGACGATGCCGCATGCGACCTCAAATCAGGAATCGTGAGCGGCGCAGGCGGCTCGTATGCACGAACATTTACCCCGCGAGCGGGGGAAAGCACGTCGTAGGCCATGCCTCGCGCAAGACGGACGGCATAGGTGGCGTTGAAGTGAACGTTCGACTTCTTCCGCGCATCGACGCTACGCTTCACAAGGGAAAACGACGCGATGTCCCTGGGTGCAATCCCGAGCGCGGAAGCGATGGCGACTCGCGAGAGGCTCTCCGCATGGGAACCCTCCGCGGGCGCGACAGGCGCAGAAGGGGTCGCGGGCACAGCGGCGTTCGGGCGCTCTACCTCAACCGCACGCGGGACAGAGATCGGGCGGTTTGCCTCACTTGCGCCCGAGACAGAGGTAAGGCGGTTTGCCTCACTCGCAAGGTCATCCAGCCCTGCGTCAAGCGGAAGCGCGACGTTCGATACCTCGATGACCTCCGCTCCCTCAAGTGCGCTTGCGTCGAAGGAGGCGACACGCGAGGGGCGGTTGCTACGCTGGCGGGATGAGACTTGTGACCTGGGCTTTCCCTCGCGATGGGAACGGCCGCCCGCCTTCTTGCCCCTGGTTGACCCCATAGCGTCGCCCGTCTTCTTGCCGCCACCCGTCTTCTTGCCGCTCATCTTCTTGCTGCCGCCCGCTCTCTTGCCAGCGCTCGCGCCCTTGTCGCCGCGGGTATCCTTCGAGCTCATTCGCCTTCCCCTTCCCCATCGGCCGACACGGCACTGCAAGCAGCAGACATGCCCGCGAGCAGGCCCGATGACCATGCCCAATGCAAGTTGTAGCCCCCGCAGGGAGCATCGACGTCAAGCGCCTCGCCAGCTGCGAACAGGCCCGACGCACGCACGGCTTCCATCGTCTGCGGATCAAACGCCGCAATCGAAAGCCCGCCGCGCGAGACCTGGCACTGCTTCGCGTCGCCGATACCGCGAACCGTCAGGCGCAAGCCGCCGACGACACGCGAGAGCGCAAGGACGTCTTTCTTGGAAAGCGGGCGCGCAGGATCGATTCCCACGTACTTGCAAAGCACCTGTGCCACCTGGGGAAGCATCGCGCCGCGCAGCACATTTTCGGCTGCAATCTGGCCGTTTTCGCCCAGGCGGGCCGAGAGGTGCTTGCGCCGCGCGAACAGCCACACATCGCGGTCGGCGGAGGGCATATGCGGCAGGAAATCAATCGAGAGGACATCCCCCTCGCGGGCCAGACGCGACAGGTTGAACACGCACACGCCTGACACGCCGTAGTCGCGGAACAAAAGCTCGCCTTCCTCGCGCGCGACGAGGCTTCCCGACCGCTCGAGTGAGACGGCGCACTTCACGCGGATGTTGTTCAGCTGCCGCGTGATGCGCGAATCGGTGGCAAGCGGCCCGAGGACTGGACGCGTCGGCTCGCACGGAATTGCGGAGGGCATATCGACGGCGCTCATGCCACGCCCGCCAACAGCGAGAACGACCTTTTCGGCATGAGCGATCGAGCCGTCGGAAAAGCGCAGATGGAAGCGTGTCTTTCCTTTCGCAGGCAGCTCGATTGCGCGAAGGGATTTCCCAAACTCCACGCGCGCACCCGACGCATCGAGGGCGGCGCGCAGCACCTCGAGCACCGACGACGCCTTGTTGGCGGCCGGATACATGCGGCCCTCGCCCTCTTCGCGCCACATAAGGCCCAAGTCGGAGAAGAATCGCTGCACGGGCGCTTCGAAGACGGTCGCAGATTGGGTGCTTTCCCGACCAGGCGCTTCGAAAGCGCCCGCAGGTTGGGCGCTCCCCTGCGCGGATGTTCCGTAGGCTCCTACAAGTTGAGCGCTCCCCCACTCGGAGACCTCCGAAAGGCGCGAAAGCGAGCGCAGCGCAGCTTCCACGAAGTCGGCGTTGCGGTAACACGCAGGGTCTATGTGGGCGTTCGAGAAGTTGCAGCGGCCGTTCCCCGTCGCGAGGATCGAGCGGCCGACGCGTTCGGGATCGGCCTCGAAGAGCACGATTTTGCACTCGTTCGCCGCGCCGAGCCGCGCAAGTTCGTTTCCGGCGGCGATGGCTGCAGCCAATCCGGCCGCGCCGCCGCCTATGATGGCAATCTTTTTCATGATGTTAGAGTATAGGCGATGCAGGGCGCCGCTTTCCGCTGACTTCCCTTCGCCTCGCAAACAACAAGGGCGCCCGACGGCGCCCCTGGGGAAATCTATCGACGCGTTTGCAGCCGCGCCTACTTCGAGGAGATCATGGGAATTTCCCGCGTGTCTTCTTCCTCGATGTTGCCCTCGTAGACGTAGTGTTTCGTCTCGTGGCAGATCAACCCCGAAAGCAGCAGTATGGCGATGATGTTGGGGATGGCCATGAGCGCGTTGCCAATGTCGGAGATGGTCCACACCACGTTGCCCACGCCGATCGCGCCGAGGAACGCGACGAGAACGTACACGATGTGGTACGGCAGGATGGCGCGCTTGCCGAACAGGTAGGCGGCGCAGCGGTTGCCGTAGTACGACCAGCCGAGGATCGTGGAGTACGAGAACGACACCATGCCGATGACGAGAATCGGCGTTCCGACATAGGGAATGGTGGCGAACGCGGTGGAGGCGAGCTGCGCGCCGGTGTAGAACGTCGGGTCGGCGAGCACCTCCGCCTGGATTTCGGGGTGCGCGATCATCGTCGACACGAGCACGATGCCCGTGAGCGCGCAAATGACGACCGTGGACCAAAACGTGCCGGTCATGGCGATAAGCGCCTGCTCGGCAGGGTTTTTTGTTTTAGCGGCCGCCGCGATGATGGGGGCGGAGCCAAGGCCCGACTCGTTGGAGAACAGGCCGCGGGCGCAGCCGAATTGCAGCGCCATCAGAAGACCGGAGCCGACCGCGCCGCCGAACGCGGCCTTCGGCGTGAAGGCGCACTCGAAGATGAGACCGATCGCGCTGCCGAGGGCAGGCGCGTTCATCAGCAGAATCACGATGCACCCGCCGGCGTAGGCAACTGCCATGACGGGAACGAGCTTCTCGCACACGTGTGAGATGGACTGCACGCCGCCGAAGATGACGATGCCCACCAGCACGACAATGGCGATGCCGACCGCCCAGTCGGGGATGCCGGGAATCGAGGACGTGATGATGCCGGTCATGGACGTTGCCTGCACCGCCGAGCCCGTGCCGATGGTGGCGACGACGGCGAACGCGGCGAACGCGATGCCGCCGAGCTTCGCCCACCAAGGGCGCGTGCCGTCTTTGCGCGTGAAGGCGCGTTCCCACACGTACATGGCGCCGCCGAGCATGTTGCCCGCATGGTCGCGCACGCGGTAGCGCACCGAGGCGTAGACTTCCACATACTTCGTAGCCATGCCGAACACGCCCGTGATCCACATCCAGAAGACGGCGCCCGGGCCGCCTGCCAGGATAGCCGTGGCGACGCCGACAATCGACCCCGTACCGATGGTCGCGGCAAGCGCCGTCGCAAGCGCGCCGAAGTTGGAGATATCGCCCTCGCCCTTTGAGGTGCCGCCGCCCCACGACATGCGAAGCGCCTGAGGCAGCTTGCGCTGGATGAAGCCCGTGCGAACGGTGAGGAAGATATGGGTGCCGAGCAGGAGCGCGATCATCGCAGGCCCCCACACGACTGAGTCAATGGTGTTCAAGATTTCAATCATAGTGAGTTGGT
>USJN01000031.1 GCA_900554945.1 uncultured Coriobacteriaceae bacterium
TAGGGAAAGTAAGGAAGGACGAAAATGGAACTCAACCTCAATCGCCGCCAGTTCGTCGCGGCGGGGACCGTCGCAGCGATGGGCGCTATGGCCGGTTTGGCCGGGTGCTCCTCGAGCGATTCCAAGACCGACGCCAAGACCGACGACAAGAAGGTCGAGGCTCCCGAGAAGCTCGTGTTCGCGTGGGAGCCGGGCGCGTCGGAGGGCAAGTACGAGAACATGCGCGACCTCATCGCCGAAGCGATGGCGGAGGGAGCGGGTGTGCCGTGCGAGCCGATGACCACCACCGACTACAATGTGTGCATCGAGGCCGTGAACTCGGGCAAGGCCCATTACGCCTCGCTTGGCGCCAAGGAGTACGTTGAGCTCCACAAGAAGAACCCCGCAGTCGAGGTCGCCTGGGTCCTTTCTGACGGGGAAGGCAAGCTGAACCAGGTTTCCTACCACTCTCAGATTCTCGTGCTCGACGAGAACGCCGACAAGTGCAAGAAGGGCGATTCCTACGAGCTTACGCAGGACGCCATGAAGGGCAAGAACATGTCCTGGGTCGAGCTTTCCTCGACTTCGGGCTACGTCATTCCCTCGATCGCGCTCGCGACCGAGTTCGGCATCTCCGACTCTGAAGAGCTCGGCGAGTCGGGTAAGTTCTTCAACACGGTGCTCTTCGGCGGCAGCCATGTGAACTCTATCTACAACGTGCTCACCGGCGACGCCGACTTCTGCGCGTGCGACGACACCGGTGCGGCGAACAACTACAACGTTGTTGAGGGCGAAAACGGCGAGCTTGGTGCGCTCTACGAGATCAAGGCCGACCTCGAGGCGCCGCTCGACAAGTACGCCGGCGTGAAGCTTCGCTGCGTGTCGTCCCTGCCCGTTCCCGCGGTTCCCTTCGTCGTGAACACCGATTACGTTCCCGAGGAGATGAACAAGAAGGTCGTCGACTACATGTGCTCCGATGCGGTTTCTGGCAATAAGGAGCTGTTCAAGGACCCGAGCGACAAGGACACCGTGACCAAGTGGAAGCAGACTACGGGCAAGGTCACCTTCACCCCTGCCGACGACCCCTATTACGACGACTTCCGCAAGCTCATCGGCGAGGAATAGTGTTCCATGCCGCATACTTGGTGGCATGACTGAAAGGGAAGGGAGGCGCCGGTGGGTGCGACTGAGACACTGCTCCAGGTCGAGGGGCTGACGAAAAGCTACGATGGCTCCTCGAAGGCACTCGAAGGCGTCTCCTTCTCCTTGAATCGTGGGGAGTTCGTCTCCCTTATCGGCAGCTCGGGTGCTGGCAAGTCCACGCTTCTGCGCTGCATCAATCGCCTGATCGACCCGACTTGCGGCTCCGTCGTGTTCGACGGCAGGGAAACGTCGTCGGCGCGCGGCCGTGCGCTGCGCGAAATCCGCCGCCGTATGGCGATGGTGTTTCAGGGATACAACCTGGTCTATCGTTCGACGGCTATAGAGAACGTTCTTCAAGGCCGTCTTGGCTACAAGAATTCCCTCATGGGCGCTCTCAGCATCTTCACGGAAGAGGAGAAGCGTGCGGCTTTCGATGCGCTTGATCGCGTGGGGCTCGGGTGCTGCGCGTATATGCGTGCCGACCAGCTTTCGGGTGGCCAGAAGCAGCGCGTCGGCATCGCCCGCGCACTGGTGCAAGACCCGCTGCTCATCTTGGCCGACGAGCCCATCGCGAGCCTCGATCCGAAATCTTCGAGAACGGTGATGGAACATTTGCGCTGGGCCGCAGATGAGAGGGGGATCGCCTGCTTGGTAAGCCTTCATCAGGTGGAATACGCGCTCGAGTTCTCCGACCGTATCATTGCGGTGTCGGGCGGAAAGCTCGTTTTCGACGGTGCGCCGGATGATCTGACCCCGAGCATCATCGCGTCGGTTTATGGCGAGGAGGATCCCTCGAGCTCGACTGCGGAGTGCTGCTGATGACTCTTCTCAAAAAGCGCGGATGCGCTGGTTGCCAGCTGGCTGGCGAACCGCTCGCAGGCGAGGGGAAGGCGTCGCCCGACCCGCTGTTCTTCCCGAAACGACACGCGTCCTATGCGGGCATCCTCATCGCCTTCATCGCGGTGACGTTCGTTGCAGGCGAGCACATCGACTTCGGCTTCCTTGATGCGGCCAAGGATTTCCCCGGCGGTTTCGTGTGGTTCGTCGATCAGTTCATGCCGAACGCCAAAGCGTTCGACCAGATGGGAAAGATAGCCTCTGCGCTCGCTATGACCATCTTGGATGCCATCGCCGCAGGCACGCTCGCCGCGGTCATCGCGTTCATTCTGGCTGTCATCGCCTCGCGCGTATCGGGGGTCGGCGGCCCTGTCCAGATGGTCATCCGCGCGTTTGCGACGGTGCTCCGCAATATCCCGACTGTCGCGTGGGGCTTCATCCTTCTCTTCTCCTTCAAGCAGGCGGAATTCACCGGCTTTCTGGCACTGTTCTTCAAAAGCCTCGGTTTCCTGACGCGCGCCTTCATCGAGACGATCGACGAGGCGGATGCCGGGTCGATCGAGGCGCTCAAGGCAACGGGGGCGTCGAAGCTCCAGATTATCGTGCATGGTGTCTTCCCGTTAAGCCTGACGCAGGTGGTGAGCTGGGTTCTCTACATGATCGAGACGAACTTCCGGGACGCGACGCTCGTCGGCATGCTCACGGGCACGGGAATCGGGTTTGTGTTCAACTGGTATTACCGCACGTTCAAGTATCCCACGGCGGGGCTCGTCATCATCTGCATTGCTGTGGCCGTGATCGTCGTCGAGGCGGTTTCCAACTACGTGCGCCGCCGCATCGGCGCTCCCGACGGTCATTCGGGTGAGATGCGCGCTTCGCACGGGAAGATTAAGGTGCGCGTGCGCACGACGTCGGGCACCGTGCTCGCCGTGCTTGTCGCCTTCCTCGCCATCGCGACGACTTACACGATGGTGAACATGGGCTACGGCTCTGCCGACACGATTCAGGCGGCATCCGATTTGGTCGAGTACTTCAAGCTTATGTTCTTGTCCCCCTATCTTTCGAACTACACCTGGGCCGACATGTTCGAGGGGCTTGCTGTCACCCTCTGCATCGCGGTGCTGGCGACGGCAGGCGGTGCGCTCATTGCGCTCGTGCTGTCGCTCCTTGCGGCGAGCAACCTGTCGAACAAGCTTGTAAGCAACATCATCAAGACCGTGATGGCTATCATCCGTTCGGTTCCTACGATTATTTGGGTTCTGGTGTTCACCGTTGCCATCGGACTCGGCTCCGAAGCCGCCGTGATTGGCATGATGTTCCACACCGTCTCCTTCCTGACGAAGGCGTTCTCCGAGGCGTTCGAGGAGGTCGACCAGGGATCTCTCGAGGCCCTCAAGGCGACGGGCGCGACGTGGTGGCAGCAGATTGCGCGCGGCGTGTTCCCCGACAAGCTCAACGAGATACTGTCGTGGACCTTCATCCGCTTCGAGAACAACTTCGTCGGAGCAGTCACTGTCGGCGCCATCGCGGGCTCGGGCGGCATCGGCTACTATCTCTACATCGTTGCGAACTATATGTTCAACTGGCATGAGATGGGGCTCATCATCTATCTCTGCCTCGCCGTTTCCGTCACGTTGGAAATCATCGCCACGCAGCTGCGCAAGCGTTTCATCGTGCATCGCTAGGCGCGTGGCTTTTCGGGTAAGATGGCCGCATGGAATCATTCGAACTGACATTGACGCATTATTCAGGCGATGGGGAAAGCGTCGTCGTGCCCGAAGGGGTGACGGCTATTGCTCATCGTGCGTTCGCCAACAACGATGCCGTGCGCGATGTCGCGCTGCCCGAGGGCGTTGTCGAGGTGGCAAGCCAGGCGTTCACGTCGTGCGTGCACTTGCAGCGCGTTTCGTTGCCCGAATCGCTCGAGATGATAGGGGCTGCTGCGTTTCGCGGGTGTCGCGACCTGCGCGAAATGCGTCTTCCCCAAAGGCTTGCAACGCTTCCCGAGCAGGTGTTTCTCCGCTGCTTCCATCTGGGGGAAATCGTCTTGCCCGAGGGGCTTGAGGTGATCGAAAACGAGGCGTTTCGCAAATGCGGCGAGCTTCGGTCGATCGATCTGCCATCAACCGTGAACTGGATCGGCGAGAGATGCTTCAAGGATTGCACCTCGCTCGAGGAGATAACGCTTCCTGCGGGAGTGCGCTCGCTCGAGTCCCAAGTATTCGCGGGATGCGTGAGCTTGCGGACGGTCCACTCGGCTTGCGCGCTCGACTACATCGCGCCCGACGCGTTCGACGGCTGCCCGGCGATCGAGGTCGTGCCATGCGTAGAGTAGTGGCATCAGCCTGCCAGGGGTGTCTGTCGAACTGCCCCGTGCAGGTGATGATTGAAGACGAACGCGCGGTGAGGGTTCGCGGCAACGCGGCGAGCGCGGCAACGGGTGGGGGCGTGTGTCCAGCTCTCACGATAACCCTTGAACAGGAATACGACCCCGATCGCGTGGCAATGCCGCTGCGGCGCCGCAACCCTCGAAAAGGCCGTGGCGTTGACCCCCAGTTCGAGCCTGTGACGTGGGATGAGGCCCTCGACGAGATAGCCGATCGAATGATGGCGCTGCGCGAGACGGGGCATCCGGAGCGCCTTGCTCTCGCAAAGGGGCGCTCGACCGGCATCAACGAGGTGCTGACGTGCGTCCTCCCCGAGATATACGGCACGCCGAACAGCTTCAACCATGATTCCATCTGCGCTGACGCTGAGAAGTTGGCGACGGGGGCGATGGATGGGGTCTACGACTACCACGATTACGATTGGGAGCATCTGGAATGCGCCATTCTGTGGGGCGTCGACCCTATTGCGTCGAATCGCCAGAAGGCGTACGCGAGGCGCGCTCTTCCCGAGGCGCTTCGTCGCGGAGTGCCGGTGTTCGTCGTCGACCCTCGCCGGTCGATGACGGCCGAGCTCGTCGAGAGGGAGGCTCGCCGTAAGGGCAGCGCGAGCGCTGGAGACTCGAACGGCTTGACGGCGTCGGACGCAGGCGGCTCGGGATTGTGCGACTTGAGCCCGTGCGATTCGGCAGCCCACGTTTCGGGCTTGCGCGCCTTTCCCGCGGCGGAGCCCTCCGACGCGGGATGCTGGGTTCCCGTCGTTCCCGGAACCGACGGCGCCCTTGCGTCTGCCATCGCCCGCGTGATTCTCATCGAGGGGCTCTGGAACCGCGATTACGTCGGGGATTTCAAGGATGGTAAGAACCTTTTCGCTGAGGCCGCCCAGCTCAAAGGCGCAGTCGATGAGGTTTTCTTCCAGGAGAGGTTTACGCATGGCGTCTGCGCGTGGTGGAACGAGGAGCTTTTCGACAAGACGCCCGAATGGGCCGAGGCGGAAACTGGTGTCCCCGCATCGCTCATCGTGCGGATGGCGCGCACGTTTGCGAGGGCGGGTCAGCGCTCGGTGTCGTGGATTTCTCCGGGCGTCGCCATGTCGGCCCGCGGTCTTTACTCGGGGATGGCCTGCTATGCGCTCAACGGCCTTGTCGGGTCCATCGGGGCGGAAGGCGGCGTGCTTGCCTTCCCCTCGCTTCCTGTCAAGAAGCTTCCCAGCACCGAACCGTATCGCGATGGCGCGGCTCGTCGCGCATGCTCGTCGCCTCGCGTCGATATCCCCCAGCGGGCGGATTTCCTGTGCGCTAAAGCAGGCCAGGCGCATCGCGCACCGGTGACGAACCTTATCCCCGAGGCGATAGAGGGTGGGCGCGTCGATATGCTCGTTGCCTACTGGTGCAATTACCCGTTTTCGTGCACGGGCGCCTCGCGGTGGGAACGCGCGCTCGAGAAGCTTCCGTTCCTCGTGCATGTGACAACCCATGTCTCGGAGATGTCCCAGTTTGCGGACATCGTGCTGCCTGCGCGCCATCATCTTTTCGAGACGTGGGGGTTCGCGCGCTGCCGGCAGAACAAGCGCTCGTCGATTGTGCTCGAGCAGCCTTGCGTCGAGGCTTTCGGCGAGTCGCGCAATGACGAGGCAGGCGTTGCCTTTGCCCTGGCGGAGAAGCTTGCTCGCCGCGGGTTCCCCAACGTGCTCGCTTACTATCAGCGCGAATGTGCCGATCCTTGTACGGGTGTCCCGCCGACGTCGGGAGACGAGCTGGCCGAATACGTGCTCAAAGCGATGACTGCGCCGCTCTGGCAATCTGGCGACGCGGATGGCGTGGGCGTTTCGGAAAGCGCCTGGGGGGACTTTCTCGCGAAGGGCATTTGGGAGACAGGCCCCGTTCGAGGCAGGCGCGTGGGCGAGACCCCTTCTCCTCTTCCCACGCCATCGGGGCGCTTTGAGCTCGAAAGCGGTGCGCTCCGCCGTGCCTTCGAGGACCATGCGCTTCGCTACGGGGTGGACCCAGCCGATGCGTCGGCATTGCTCGGGTACGAGGCGCGCGGGCGCAAAAGCCTTGTGCCGCATTACGAACCGCCTGTTCGAGAGGGGGATGAGCGCGAATTCCCCTTCATTTTCTCCCAACACCGTTCGATTGCGAACTTGGAGGGCCGTTCGGCGAACGCCCCGCTGTATCACAAGCTGAAGAGGCTTGACCCAGGGGATGAACCAGGGGACGACGTGGTGAAAATCAACCCGATCGATATGGAGCGCCTTGGCCTTCGGCCGGGTGATTCGGTGCGCGCGTCGTCGCCCGAGGGCTCGATCGTCGTGCGCGCAAAGGCATGGGACGGTGCGCTTCCAGGCGTGGTTGTGAAGTGCTATGGGCAGGGACATTGGGCGTATGGGCATGTTGCCTCGCGCGACTTTGAGCAGGGTATTTCGCGAGGAGGCAACAACAACGAGATCGTCCCGCCCGAATGGGAACGCGCGAGCGGCGCGACGGCGCGCCATGGGGGTCTCGTTCGCGTGCGCATCGAGCGCGCGTAGGCTTCGCGCTCTTCGCATGTGGGCTTGCGAGTGAATCGTTATGTGGCTTATCGGGCCGTGCGCTCTTGTTTGGTGCGGGAGTGCTGCCAGAAGGGGTTGAGGAGCTTGTCGGAACGGTAGCGCCGTCCCGCGTCCCTGCATCTGCTGTTTGCCTGCCAACCCGTCGGTGGGCCGTGCCCCGCCGCGCGTTCTGGCGTATCATGGGGCAAGCAAACGATTTCCCCGCGCGCGATAAGCGCGTTGCGGGCGGCGAAGGCAAGGGAGAGTCTTCATGGATGAGAAAGTGATGCTCGGGCATGGCAGTGGCGGGTCGATGATGAAGCGTATCATCGATGAGGTTTTCTACGAGGCCTACGGAAACGACGAGCTTCTGCAGGGGAACGACGCGGCGGTTCTGCCGGCGCCCAAACCTGGCGAGCGGCTGGCCTTCTCCACCGACAGCTTCGTCGTGACCCCTCAGTTCTTCCCCGGTGGCAACATCGGGCGGCTCGCGATTTGCGGCACGGTGAACGATGTGGCCACTTCAGGCGCCTGCCCGCTTTATCTGAGCTGCGGTTTCATCCTTGAAGAGGGCTATCCCATGGCTGATTTGAAGCGCATTTGCTCCACGATGGCAGAAACGGCGCGCGAGGCGGGCGTGCGCTTGGTCACGGGCGATACGAAGGTTGTGAACCGCGGTCACGGCGATGGCGTGTTCATTAACACCGCGGGTGTGGGCGTTGTTCCCGAGGGGGTGAGCCTGGGCGGTGAGCAGTGCAAGCCGGGCGATAAGGTGCTCGTCAGCGGCACTTTGGGCGACCACGGCATCACCGTCATGAGCTGCCGAGAGGGCTTAAGCTTCTCGGCAGACCTGCAAAGCGATGCGGCTCCGCTGAACCACCTGATCGCTGAAGTTCTCGCCGCCGCACCCAATACGCGCTGCTTTCGCGATCCGACACGCGGCGGCTTGGCGTCGACGCTCAACGAGTTCGCTGATCAGGCGCAGGTCGACATCACCATCGAAGAGGACTCCGTGCCTGTGAAGGACGCGGTGCGCGGCGCCTGCGAGATGCTCGGCTACGATGTGCTCCAAGTGGCGAACGAGGGCAAGATGGTTTGCGTCGTCCCCGCCGACGAGGCGGATGCCGCGCTTGGCGCCATGCGAGCGAACAAGTACGGCGTCGATGCGGCCATCATCGGCGAAGTGGGCGAGATGCAGCCCGAGCGCGGGCCGAAGGTTTACCTGCGCACGGCTTTCGGCGGCAAGCGCATCCTCGACATGCTGGTGGGCGAGCAGCTCCCGCGCATTTGCTAGCAAGCCCTTGTTGACAGACTCCCCGCTAGCGAGCCCCAGCTGCGAGTCCTCGCCAGGGGAATCCCCGTTAGTGAGCCTGCCCTCCAGCGACCCTTGCTAGCGGGCCGCTTCTTCTGAGCCCTTGCCGGCAGACTCTCCGCTAGCGAGCCCGTCCTCCGGCGATTCTCAAGCAGCGGGATGGAGCGCTTCATCCCAAAATGGGGAATAATCATCGGACGCGCCGCGAGGCGTGTCCGACTTTGCTCGGGACATTTTGACGTCTTGGCATCAATTCGCGCCGCACCCTGAAAAACGCTTGATTTCCCTTGCATTTAACGGCTGCAATGGTATCTTTTCGGGCAGTAGTTTCCCGAGCGTGCGGTGGTCAGCCGCGAGAGGGCGTCGGGATTCGCTTTCATCTGAATGAGACGAGAAGGAGTTTGACATGGCTCACCCGGTTATTGATGCAGATGAGTGCATCGGCTGCGGCATTTGCGTTGACGCCTGCCCGCAGGAGGTTCTCGAGGTCGTCAACGGCGTTGCGGCTCCCGTGAACGAGGACAACTGCATCGCATGCGGCGATTGCGTCGAGGAGTGCCCGATGGGCGCTATCCCCGAGGTTGTCGAGGAATAAACCTCGCAGACAAAGCGGGAAAAGGCCGGCTATCCAATCGGGCAGCCGGCCTTTCTGTTTATGGGGCGCCCCGCCTACCCGATGAGGCTCACGAACAGCTCGTGAATCCTCAGATCATCGTCGAGTTCGGGGTGGAAGGCTACGCCGATCTGGTTTTCAGCCCTCACGGCGACGATGCGCTCGTCGACCGTGGCGAGCGGGGTTGCACCCTCGTGGACTTCGGCGATGTAGGGCGCGCGGATAAACGTCATGGGAACGTCGCCCTCGATGCCCGAAAACGGTGCTTTCGTGTGGAAGCTGCCCAGTTGACGCCCGTAGGCGTTTCGCCGCACGGTTACGGGCAGCGTGCCGAAAGCGCCCGGCGCGACGTCTCCTCCGACCACTTCCGCCGTAGGGTCGCCCGCGGCAGGAATGCCCTCTTCGACGGTTTGCGCGAGCAGGATGAGCCCCGCGCAGGTGCCCATGACGGGCATGCCGTCCGCAATGCGGCGGTGCAGCTCGTCGATCATGCCGAGCTCGCGCAGGAGCTTTGCTTGCACCGTGCTCTCGCCGCCCGGCAGCACAAGCGCGTCGAAAGACTGGCGGACGTCGGGCCCTTGCCGCAGCTCCACGCATTCGCATCCCAGCTTCGAAAGCGCACGTTCGTGTTCGATAAACGCCCCCTGAACAGCCAGGACGGCAACTATCTTTCCCATATGCAAACCTTTCAGGCGATATCGACGTTCGAGTGGAGCGCTTACTTGCCGCGCTCGGCCATGAGCAGGGCGATCTCGTTCTCGTTGATACCGACCATCGCTTCGCCAAGGTCCTCGGACAGCTCGGCGATGAGCTTGGCATCGGTGTAGTTCGCCACGGCCTTCACGATCGCCTGCGCGCGCTTGGCGGGGTTGCCTGACTTGAAGATGCCCGATCCCACGAACACGCCCTCGGCGCCGAGCTGCATCATGAGCGCGGCGTCTGCGGGGGTCGCCACGCCGCCAGCGGCGAAGTTCACGACGGGCAGCTTGCCGTTTTCGTGCACGTACTTCACCAGGTCAACGGGCACCTGCAGCTGTTTGGCCGCCTCGAACAGCTCGTCTGCGCGCAGGTTCTGGATACGGCGGATCTCGGAGTTCATCATGCGCATGTGGCGCACCGCCTGCACGACGTCGCCGGTGCCCGGCTCACCTTTCGTGCGGATCATCGTGGCGCCCTCGGCGATGCGGCGCAGCGCCTCGCCCAAGTCGCGCGCGCCGCACACGAACGGCACGTTGAACTGGGATTTATCGATGTGATAGGTGTCGTCTGCGGGGGAGAGCACCTCGGATTCGTCGATGTAGTCGATATCGATGGCCTGCAGCACCTGCGCCTCGACGAAATGCCCGATGCGGCACTTCGCCATGACGGGGATGGAAACGGCCTCTTGGATACCCTTGATCATCTTCGGGTCGCTCATGCGGGACACGCCGCCCGCTGCGCGGATGTCGGCGGGGATTCGCTCGAGCGCCATGACGGCGCAGGCTCCGGCCTCCTCGGCGATATGCGCCTGCTCGGGCGTGGTGACGTCCATGATGACGCCGCCCTTCAGCATCTGGGCGAGCTGGCGATTCAGGGCAACGCGCTCGGTTGCGGTTTGCGGTTCTGACATTTCCTACTCCTTCTATCGGCATTTGATAGTTTGGCATCATACGTCGAACTTGAACCTGTTAATATGGTCAAATTGCGAGTAATTAATAAGACCAGATTGGCGTGATGACAGGAAATGCTGTCCTACGATATGGGCAAGC
>USJN01000032.1 GCA_900554945.1 uncultured Coriobacteriaceae bacterium
AAGATGTACATCTCAGGCTTGATGAAAAACCATGCCCAACCGAGAACGGCGCCACGGCTTTTCTTGACCAATTCGAATATGGCCAACCGGCCTATTTGCTTGCGCCACTCCCAGTTGTCCTTCAATATCGTCGCAAGAGTACTCAGCACAACGCTCCCATTCGACATCCCAAACAGACAAATTGACATAATAGCATAGCAACAAATCTAAAACGATTCGCCATCGCCTCTACGAGTGGGAGGGCAGCTTCACGATGCCCTCGGGATCCTCCCCTGCGTCTACGACGGCCATCAGCTCGGCCCAGGTAGCGGGATCTTCCTGCACAACCCATAACCCCTCGGCGTTCTCGCCGCCCGCATAAGGCCCCGTGGTCGAATAGATCGTCACCTCTTCACGATTCGCAATGAAATCCACAAGCAAGTACCCCACCGAGGCCATGTCCAAATTGGTATCCGTGTACTCCTCCAAGTCGACGAGCACCGCGTTCGCGTTCTTCTCGCTGTCGAGCGAAAGCACTTTCTGGATCATGGCCGTCTCGATGTTGCGCACGTTCATCTGCCGAAGGGCCTCTTGATGCTCGCCGTACTCCTTGCGCGCACGAGCGAGGACGAGCGCCTCCGATCCGTCGAGACTCTGCGACCGGCCCGCTTTCAGGGACACGTTCTCGGCCGTCATGGGATCGGGAACCGTAACGTTTTTCGGCACGTCGACGGTGACGCCGCCAAGCGCGTCGATCAGCGCCTCGAACGATGTGAACGTGGTCAACATGTAGTACTCGATAGCCACGCCCGTCAGGCGCTCGACGCTCGCCACGACCTCCTCGGGATCGCCGCCCAGCAGAGAGTCGTTGATCTTCAGCGATGTGCCCTGAAACACCGTGTCTCGAGGGATGCTGACAAGCGTGATGGTGTAGGTTTCCGGATCAACGCGCACGAGCGTCATGACGTCGGCGTGCTGGTCGACCTGGGCATGGTCGGTTTTCTTACCCGTGTAGAGCGCCGTGCCCTTGCGAGAGTCGGAGCCAATGAGCAAGGTATAGAACGGCTCGGACGACGAGACAGCCTCGATGGAGACGCTGTCGGTCTGAACCTGCCCGGCTGCGTTGTCCAAGAACGACACCAGCCCAATGAACGCAAGCGACAGCACCGCAACGACGGCGACGGCCGCTGCGGCCGTCCTCTTCGACTGTCTCTTATGCGCTTCGGAAATCTCAGTCATCGCTCTACCAGCTTATCGTTGGCGCGGAACGCGCGGGCCCCGCTTGCCCCTGTTGTCGTAATGATGCTTCAAAACAGGCTTGAACAAACCGAATTTCCAGATAACGAAGAACAAAACCACAGCCAGCACAATGCATACCATCCAGCGCACCGGCCCCGAGAAGCTTCCCATCAGGCAACCTACGAGCACGAGCGCCGCCGAGCAAAGCCACAGCACCGCCACCGAGCGCTTCTGGCTCAACCCTGCGCGCATGAGACGATGATGGATATGCCCCAAATCGGCGTCTTTCACCGGCTGATGCAGACGCTTGCGTCGGACGATAGCCGAGACGGTATCGAGCACGGGAACTCCCGCGATAATGAGCGGCACCAGCATGACCACGAAGCTCTGCGTCCGAACGACGCCCACCACCGACACGATGCCGACGACCAACCCGAGCAACAGCGATCCGGAATCGCCCATGAACACCGAGGCGGGAAAGAAATTGTAGCGCAGAAACGCAAGGCAGACGGCTATCAGCGCAAGGCAGACGAGCACGAGGGTGAAGCTTCCCCGCATCAAAACAAGGTACAGCAGTCCGCCGGCGACTATGGCCACCAAACCCGAAGCGAGCCCGTCCAGCCCATCGATCAAGTTGGTGATGTTCACGAACACCACGAGGTACAACACGGTCAAAGGATAGTCGATCCAACCGAGCGACAGATAGTCGCCCACGACCAGCGTGCGCACCGCGCCGATGGTGATGCCCGAAAGCGTGACGACCGTCGCGGCCACGATCTGCCCCGCCAGCTTCACGCCGGGCGACAGCTGCGTGATGTCGTCCACCAGACCCACGGTGAACATTGTCGTCACGCCGATGAACAATACGATGTAGTTCACGTCGCTCAAAATATACAGATCATGCAAATCCCAATCGAAGAACCGCACTCCGAGGAACATCGTGAAACATGCCGCGATCAGCCCAACATACAACGCGATGCCTCCGCAACGCGGGATAGGCTCGCGATTCATACGACGATACCCCGGGTAGTCGATAGCACCGATCCGAAATGCGATCTTCTTGGAAACGGGTACCATGCAGTACGCGACCGCAAAGGCCACGGCAAACACGATTACCGCCTGATACCATTCCATGATTGTCCTTGCCGGATATCGCGCAAATGCGCTCGTTCAACGCCCTTATTATAACAGTACGGAAACGTATGCGAGTCGACACGTAAACAGAGCGTCGGGGACGGCGCATCTCAGAATTCAATTGCAGTCCCGAAAAGGGCGAAACGCCGCAAAGCGGATCGTCAACCGCAAACCGCACTCTCACTTCGAGCGCAAACGCTCCTTCAGCCGCCGCACAAGCCACTTGAGCGATCCTTGGGCGTCCTGGAAACCGCACTTCTGCTCCTGAACCTCGGCCGCCTCGATATTGGCGCACGCCAGCAAGAATCGTTCGCGCGAACCCCGCTGGAGCGCTTCGAGCAATTCCCGATAACGATGGTCGAGAATGCGGTCGGCGTCGACGTGCGCCAGGTCGTACGCTTCGAGCCCGCCGGAAGCCAGTCGCTCGTAAGCGACGGCGAACGCGTCGAAGTCGCGATACGTCGGCAAGTTGTAATACACCGCATCGAGCAGCCACGCCTGGTACGCCAAACGCAACGGCTCGTACAAGCCCTCCTCCTGCAGCCACGCGCGCAACGCGGCGAACGCGTCGAGGAAATCGAGCGGATGCCGCCCTTTGTCGGCCATCGCGTTCGTGCCGGAGAATTCGCGATGCACCACGAGCGGGCGGGCGATGCGCACGATGCGCCTCGCCGACACCGCCGCAGGCAGCGAATACATGAGATCCTCGGTCAAGCGCAGCTCCTGAAAGCGGATGCCGCGCTCCTCGAGCAGCGAGCGACGCACCATCTTGTTCCAAGGAACGTTCTGCACCGTCTCGAAGAACAGATCGGGCGCCGTCTCCCACGTGAACGAACCTGCAGGGTACGAGGGGAACGCGTCCTCGTGCCGCATCCCCCATTCGGCCGGATAGGTCCTGCCTGCCCGCTGGTTGTACGTGCGGAACGCCACAAGCGCCATATCTGCCTGCGCGTCGTCGAGCGCTTTCACGCAGCTCGCAAGCATATCGCACTCGAGGTAGTCGTCCGCATCGAGGCAGTACACGTACCGTCCGCACGCCCGCTCCAGCCCGGCGTTGCGCGCCGCACCTGGCCCCGCGTTCGCCTGGCGAAGCGCCGCCACGCGCCCGTCACGCTGCGCACGCTCTTCCACGATCGCCCAGGTATCGTCCGTCGAACCGTCGTCGACGCAGATCAGTTCGAAATCGCCCATCGTCTGCCCGAGCACGCTGTCGAGGCACTGCGCCACGAACTCCCCCGCGTTGTACGTGGGCACGATAACGGATACGACGGGCTGCTTGCCATTGCGTTTCATGAAAGCTTCCTAATATGTTTCCGGATGGTCGGCTGCGAACTTCGCCGCCCCGCTGTCGAGCAATTCGCCGAGAACGTCTCTGCTGATAGGATCGAACAGCTGCATATCGAGCTCGCCTGCTTCCCGCGCCGCCGCGTACTCGTCGGCCATGCGCTGCGCGAACGCCTCGTGGGCGCTCGCGTCGATGCGCTCGTAATTCCACCGGTATTTGCTCCATTTGTCCACGTAGAACCATGGCAGCAGCGCGCGGCAGCGGTCAGGACGGACGCGCAAGAACCGCTCGCAGTCTTCCAGCTCGTCGCACACGACGAACACTTTGTCCGTCGTCTTCACCGACGAACCCGGGTTGTCCATGCGGTAGTGCAGCAGCGGCTTGCGCACCAGCGCGCACCGACGGGCCGCGAACCACGACTTCATCACGAACGACGTGTCCTGAAACGACGCGCCCGGCGTCTCGCGAAAGCGGATGCCCTCATCGTCGAGCCAAGCCTTGCGATAGAGCCCCGTCCAGATCGCGGGGATCGTGCAGACGATGCGCGGCTGCTCGACGGGATCGAAAAGCCTGCCGTAGGGGAAATCGGCGAAGTTGCGTATGCGGTCGTCATGATCCTCGTAGTGCTCGAAAAAGTTGCATTTCACGAGGTCGCAGTCATGTCGCTGCGCCATGCGGAGCAAGCGTTTGAACATGTCGCGCTCAGGGAAGTCGTCGGGCTCAACGATGCCGATGTACGCGCCGCGTGCGGCCTCGATGCCGCAGTTCATGGAAGCGCCGTACCCCGAATTCGGCTTGTCGACGATGACGATGCGCTCGTCCTTCCGCGCCCATTCCTGCAAAACAGACAGCGATCCGTCGGTCGACCCGTCGTTGACGGCCACGATCTCCAAGTCGCGCAGCGTCTGCGAGCACAGCGCCTCAAGGCACTGCGGCAAATAGCGCTCCACGTTGTATATGGGAACCACCACCGAGACGCTAGGCAGAGCATCTTGCATCGACTCACCGTCCTTCCTCGAACCTGCGTTGCGCAGCCTATTGTACGGCATCAGCGTACGCTATCCGATACAGGCGCATATCGCCCTCGGACAAAACCATCTCGAAACCGGGCGTCTCATCGACCACGCCCTCGATGCCCTCCCAGGCAGCCGGATCGTAGAGGAAGAACAGCTCCTTCATGCGCTCGACATCCCGATCGAGAACCAGGAGGTACTCGGCTCCGGTCGTCAGAACCGCGTCTCGCACCGAAGGATTGGACGCCTCGGCAGCCAGCCGACAGCGGATCGTCGAGCTCTCCGGCCGTTCATCCTCTCCACCGTAACCCGATATGTCGCGATAGTACAGATTCAAATCATCGAGGCTGTATGCGAAAAGCGATCCGTCGTAAGGCTGGTTGACGATAAGCGCCCCGGACGGCACGACCTCTTTCACGTGCTTCGAGAACCGGCTCTTCTCTTCGCTGTAGGCGTTTACCGCCGAACCGTCATTGAGAGCCGTTGCGGTGGCGGCGATGCCCTGGAACGCGCCCTGGCCCAGTCCGAGCGCCCCTCGAACCGGCAAGAAGTTCAATGCGAGGAAGGCGACGGCAACGACGGCCAGAGAAAGCGCCTTCAAACGGTTCTCGCCTGGCGCGCGAACGGATGCAAGAGTCTTCCCGACGATCTTGCACGCGACGTACAGTCCCATCGCCAGAAGCGGAAGAGCCAGTATCCCGGCCAGTGCGGCGGTGCGATAAGGATCGGTATACCAGAACCCCGACAGTGCGTGTTTGAGCAGGGTATCTCCCTCCACGGCCGAAACGTAATAGATGCAGCATGCCAGAAGATACGAGCACGTCAGCCAAAGATAGCGTCGTTTGCGCAGCGTGTACAGCGCGCCCGCCGCGACGAGGCACGCAGCGATCGGCTGCACGGAGGATCCGGCGAATCCCATGCCGAGCACGCTCACGAGACCCTGCGCCCTTGAATGGATCGGAGGCCAGTACACTGCGACGGCTCCTTGCATGAAGGGCAGAGAAAGCGCAGCCACCCACAGCAAGGCAACGCACGCGAGCGCGACCGACCCGGCCGCCAGCATGACCTCCATGCGACGTTTCGGCTCCCGGCATCGACGGCCCGCCTCGACCGCCGATCGATACACGCAAAAAGGAATGAGGAAGACCGCCGCCGAGAACACCGCGTTCGGCTGCATGAACGCCATGCAGCAACAACCGAGAACGAACACGGCGCCGTACGCGACGCGCTCCCTCCTCGAGGCGTCCCGGCCCCAAACCGCCGCAAAACACGCAACAAGAACCGGCACCAGCGCGAACGCCGCCGTGTTCGGATACAGAGGCCACACCTCGACGAGGACCCAGGGGAACGCCCCGACGGCGACCGCGCCCAATGCTCCGATCAAGGCGATAGCGCGATCGCCGGAGAACAGAACCTTCATGAGGAACGCCATGCTCAAGGGGAAGACGATTGCCGCGAACAGGAAGTTCACGGCATTGACGGCCAATGCCACCTCGACGCCCAAAGCGCTTACCACCATGGAGCATACGATATGCCATCCCGAGGGATAGTATCCGGTTCCCGGCAGAGGGTTGGCTGCAGGATCAGAAACGCCCAAGTACGACGAGACGTGCAGCGAAGACCACATGCCGGAATCCGAGAAGCTGCGCACCGAGGCGAAGTGATGCACGTTGTCATACGTCTGCACCGACGACGCGGGGCCATCCAGGGGAAGGACGAACACGAACAGGCCAACGGCCACCCCGACGGCCAAGTACGCCACAGCAAGAGCAGCATCGAGCCGCCGATCCGCACGCTTACCCGAACCGAGCACGGCACCTTTCTTGCGCGCGGCGAGCAGAACGAAGCCGCAGGCCGCAATCGACAGCACCACCACGGGAATCCCTACTGAGAAAGCAGTCGACCGCACGCCGATGAAGAAATACGCGACCCCCAAGATGGAATACGCTAAGATCGAAAAGAGGGGTGCGCAGGACAGCGCGGCCAATCCCCTCATGCCGAGGGCTCTCCAAGCGAAAAAGCCCGGCCCATACAGCACCGCAGCCCCTGTCAGAACAGCCAAGCAAAAATCAACCCACATGCGAACTCCCCTGCCATCCCGCGGCAAGCCGACGGAAATACGGTATCTGACGAACGACATCTGCAAGGGTAGCATAGAGCGCATAAAGGATGGACTCGACCTTGCCCGAAAAAGAAAAGAGCCGATCCGTGGTATCATGCGGTTTTGCGAAGATTGCAGAACACACCGCGCAGGGGCGCGTCGCATCAGAGAGGCAGCGGTCAGCGATATGAGTGCAGCTAAGACACAGTTCAAAAGGGATTGGTTCATCCTCACCTCTCTCGTTTCGAAGGATTTCAAGCTCAAATATCGACGAAGCATGCTCGGCGTGCTGTGGTCGGTGCTGAATCCCCTGCTCATGATGATCGTGCTCACCGCAGTGTTCTCCGTGGTGTTCCGGTTCGACATCCCAAACTTCCCCGTCTACCTGATCCTCGGCCAAACCCTGTTCACGTTCATGAGCGATGCCACATCGGGCGCCATGAGCTCCATCATCGATTCGGCTCCTCTCATCAAGAAGATCCGCATCAACAAGATGCTGTTCCCCCTTGAGAAAGTCGTGTTCAGTCTGCTGAACTTCGCCATCTCGCTCGTCGCCGTGGCGGCGGTCATCGCCTTCTTCCAGATCCCCCTTACATGGAACATCCTGCTCCTGCCGCTTCTGCTGTTCTACATCTTCCTGTTCTGCCTCGGCCTTGGGCTGCTGCTGTCGTCACTCGCCGTGTTCTTCCGCGACGTCATGCATCTTTGGGGCGTCGTGCTGACCGCCTGGACGTACGCGACGCCTCTGTTCTATCCCACCAGCATCCTCACGGACTGGATGTGGACCATCATGCAGTTCAATCCCATGTACTATTACGTCACCTATTTCCGCGACATCGCCCTCAACGGCGTGACGCCGAGCCTGGGAGCGAATGTCATCTGCCTCGGCTGCGGCGTCGCCACCCTCGTCATCGGGTTCGCCGTGTTCACGCTCTCGGCGGTTTTCGGCGCGGCATGCGAGAACGTCTACTTCTTCGTGACGATGCGCCTTCTCGCGACGGGGGTCGGCTGGGGCATCACGTACACAGCAGCCCTCTCCATCCTCGCCGACCTGTTCCCCGACGAAGCAGAGCACGGCAAATACGTCGGCTGGTACAACTCGGCGATGTCGGCCATTGGCGCCCTGCTCGCATACGGCGCAGGCGTCTTGGCCGCAGGATCGTGGCAGAACGCCTACGCGATGTACCTCATCGCGATCCCGGTCCTTGTCATGCTGGCGGTGTTCCTGCCGAGCTTCCCTCCCACGCGAGGCGTTGCGACCTCGGTTCAGGAGGTCAAGGGCGCGTCGGCGAGCTCGGTCGCCGCGCTCGCCCGGGGGCTGTTCCCTTTCCAAGAACGAGACAGGGCGCCGCAGGGATGGTGGAAGAGGCTCGCCGCATTGTCGATCCAGGTGTTCCTCGTCGCGACACTCTATTTCGTCATCCTCTACTTGGTGGCGCTCTACGTCGCCGATACGGGCGTGGGCAACGAGGCGTTCTCCGGCATGCTCATGTCGATCATGACGATAGGGACGGCATTGAGCTCCCTTGTTTTCGGGTTCTTCTACAAGAGGTTCAAGAACAGCGTCTATATCCCCGCGCTGTTTGCGATCTCATTCGTTTTCCTCGCACTCGCGAAGTTCCCCATCGCGCCCGTAATCGTAGCAGCCCTCGCGATCGCGGGACTCGCCTGGCCGTTCTACTTCTGCTACTTCTACACCCGCTGTACCGAAATCGTGCCCTCCACGAAGCAGAGCACGGCCACGAGCATCGTTGCCGCGGCCGACGGTCTCGCGGTCACCGCAAGCTCATTCTTGCTGACCGGGACGATTGCGGCGACGGGGGGAAGCTGTCTGGACGCCTATCAGATGTTCGGCTTTACCATGCTGGCGATAGCCATCGCATCCTCCCTGGCGGCGATTGCCCGCGTGGCCAGAAGGAAAAGCTCCGCCAGCTTCGATACCACCCATACTCTCATCAGGTGAATGAAGGAAATTTCTCGCCCTTCGCCCGCTTGACGACTTCCCTGAGCGAGCGGGTCTTCAGCCGCCGCCCCATGGTCTTGTTCGACAGCGACACGAAGAGCGGCCCCTCTGTCCCAGTTCCCTGCGCATCGACAGGTAGGCGTAGATCGGGCGCACCGCGGAGTCGGTCAGCACGACGAAGCCGCCTTTCTGCTCCCTGCCCTTGCCCTGCACGTAGAGACATGCATAAGCGCCGCGAAGCGCGAGGGGCGCCGTCGCAGGGTCGCCACAATTGGGGCGCACCTTCGAAGGAAAGAATTGCCGAACGACATCGGGCGGCCGTCGATGTCGTTCTGAAGGAGGTAAATCTGGCTAACCCCCTCGGCAATTCTGTCATTGATGCCGGTTAAGCGGGCAAGGTACGATCCATTAATAGAACCCCCCTTGAAGAATGGACTTCGACACATCCATCTTCGCTATGTCTGAGTTTATGGCCGAGCGGCAAGCCCCCGATTCATCTTGAAATCGGGGCTCGCTGCTTTTACGGGACGGCCAAGCGTCTCGCCCGCCGAACCGGCACGAATTCCGAATTGTCCCGCGAAATTCGATTGATAATCGGAAGCTATACCGAGGTGCGAAATGCTGCTGGTAAGAAACCCCAGTTCACGGCCTCTCCTGCCCCGCCGACGTCCGCGCGCTATCGCATGCGCCGCCGACTTTCGCGGGACAGCTCGGCTTCTGTGCCAGAATCTCCCTCTCGGCGTGACGCTTGGGGGACAACCCGCGATTTGCGCCACGCCTTGCCTCCAGTCATGTCCGCCGTGGCGGGACAACTCGGGCTTCGTGCCGGAATTCGGCTGCGAGCGCCCCTCCCGCGGGACAACTCGACATCCGCGCCCGCACATCGGCCTCGCGCTTATGTATACGCAGAGCGCTCGCCCAGCGAGGCTGCACTGCCGATCTTCATCCTCATCTCTCACGCGCGTGCTCGCAAGGGACACTCGGCTGCAGGGTGCTTTCGCGTGTTCGCGCGGAGCGCTCGACCGCCGAGTACCCCGCTCCCGAACGCAAAGGAGGCCGCCTGGTGGGGCGACCTCCCGTTGCACGTGTTCAACTCTCTCGGCGCGGATGCACTAGACGATTTTCTTCCCGAAGACCGCCGCAATCTCGCGCAGTTCCGCCACCAGGTCGGTGAACTGGGCGGGCGTGAGCTGCTGCGGGCCATCGGAGAGTGCTGCCGGCGGGTTGGGATGCACCTCAATCATGATGGAATCGGCTCCGACCGCCACCGCTGCCTTCGCGAGCGAGGGCACAAGATCGCGCACTCCGGCCGGGTGAGACACGTCCACGCAGATGGGATAGAGGCTCTGCTTGTGGATAACGGGCACGGCCGAGATGTCGAGCGTGAAGCGCGTCGCCGTCTCGAACGTGCGCAGGCCGCGCTCGCAAAGCACGACGTTGTCGTTGCCCGCCATGGTGATGTAGTCGGTCGCGGCGAGCCACTCGGCGATGGTGCCCGCGAAACCGCGCTTGAACAGCACCATCTTATGCGAATCCTTCGTCACCTTACCGATGTTCTTCAGCAGGCTGAAGTTCTGGAAGTTGCGCGCGCCTACCTGCAGGCCGTCGACGTAGG
>USJN01000033.1 GCA_900554945.1 uncultured Coriobacteriaceae bacterium
CCAACAAGGCTTTGACGTGCATGCGAGAACATGGTTGCATCTGCCGATGACGAATGACGGAAAGCGAACGCCATGCTCGTAGAGAAGAAAAGTGCCGAAACCCGAGAGGTCGTCGAGGCCGCAGAGCGCTTGCTTGCGGAAAGCGCAGCACCTCGCAAAGCCGCAAGGGATGTGAAGAGGGCTTGTGAGCCTCCGCATTCCTCATGTGCTGGTTGCGACGGTCTCGGCGTTCTGGCTCGTCGCGCGGCATGCGAAAGCCACGAATCTGCAACGTCGCTCGTTCGCGTGCGCAAGTTCACCTTGCGTCTCGGCGCATTCACCTCGTTGGAGGACGTCTCTTTCGATATTGCGAAAGGCAAGGTCACGGCGCTTTGCGGCCCGCGAGGATGCGGTATCGCGACCATGCTTGACGCACTGGGATGCACGCTTCCCGGCGCTCGGACTGTCGACATGGGCGGCTCAATCGAGTTTTGCGGGCATGATGCTTACCGCACGCTCGGTGCTGAGCGTGCCCGCGAGAAGGCCGCCCGCGTGTTTTTCGGTGGCTCCTTCGAGATGCAGAGCGTTCGCAACGCCATCGCATTTTCCATCCGCCAGAGAGGCATCCACGACAAGGCTGCGATTGCCGCCGAGATCGATCGCGTGCTGCGCTCGCTCGATGCGGAAAGGCGTTTGGGCGACCACCTCGATTGCGCAGTGAGCTCGCTTCCTGCACTTGAGAGGCGTCTTGCCTCGATAGCCCGCGCGCTTGCGAAGCGTCCCCTCGTACTGCTCGTTTCGGAACCGGCAACGGGGCTTGACCAAGTGGATTCCTTCACGATGAGCCAGGCTTTGCAATCGGTTGCACGCAAGACGGAATGTGCTGTGGTGGTCGCGACGTCTGATCCGCGCTTTGCGAGGATTTGCGCTGATGAAGGCGTTGTCTTCGTGCAAGGTCGTACCGTTGAGGCAGGACCCCTTCCCCAGCTCAGTTCCGCAAGCGCGGATTACCGGACGCGGGCGTTTTTCGAAGGCAGAATCGCATAACATGCCCTTTCCTCATGCGGGGCGGAGTTTCGGCTTCGCCCCGCTTCTCATCTTTACGCATCCATGACAAAGCTTCGACGCGCGCTTGACGCATTGGCGCGATGATGGATACACGTTACATAAGCAATGCGGCGCGCGCCGACGCGCAGGCCGTTGGACAGGATGCGCGAATGATTTACTACGTCGAAGATGACACAAACATTAGAGACCTTACCGTCTACGCCCTCAAACAGGCGGGATTCGAAGCTGCTGGGTTCACGTGCGGTCGCGATTTCTTCAAGGCTTGCGACGAGAAGACGCCCGACTTGGTGCTGCTCGACATCATGCTTCCCGAAATGGACGGTCTTGAGATTCTCCGCGAGTTGCGCAGTCTGCCGTCGACGAAGAACATCCCTGTTATGATGCTCACAGCGAAAGGCACCGAATTCGACAAGGTGTGCGGGCTCGATGCGGGCGCCGACGATTACCTGGCGAAGCCGTTCGGCATGATGGAGCTGGTATCTCGCGTAAACGCGCTGCTACGTCGCGCGCAGGCGCCGGCCGTGAGCGCCGACGACACGCTCGTTAACGGGCCGATCGAGCTGGTCTCGTCCGCCCATACGGTGAGCGTCGAGGGAAACCCCGTGGCACTGACGCTCAAGGAGTTCGACCTGCTGCGCGCGCTGATGCGCAGCGAGGGCAGGGTGCTTTCGCGTGGCAGATTGCTCGAGGACGTGTGGGGAGTGACTTACGTGGGCGAAACGCGCACGGTCGATGTGCATATTCAAACGCTGAGGCAGAAGCTCAACGCCGCCTCGTCGGGTGCCGATGAGCTCATCCGCACGGTTCGCGGCGTCGGGTACACGATGAAGGGCGCATCATGAGCCCGACCCATAACAACGTGAAAAGCCTGTCGAACCGCATCTTCCGCAGCGTGCTCACCTTCACGCTGATTGTCCTGTTCGTCTTCGGCACCGCTATGTCGGCGATCTTCTATACCACCTACGAGCGCGATGCGGAAGAGGGCCTTTCCTCCGCGGCGCAAAACGTTGCAACATCGCTGGGCGACCTCGACTCGCAGGCGTGCGAACAGGCCCTTTCGCAGCAGTTTTCCGATGCCTTCCGCTATACGCTTATCGATACGGATGGCACGGTGCTCTACGACAGCGTGGCTGATGCTTCGGCGATGGAAAACCACGCCGACCGCCCTGAGGTGCGCGAAGCCGACGAGCGTGGGCGCGGGGAGGTGTCTCGCTACTCGAGCACGCTTGGTACCGTGACGCTGTATTCTGCGGTGAAGCTCCAGAACGGGGACGTCGTGCGCCTGTCCGAGACGCGTGAATCCCTGGTCGCGTTCTTCGGCGGCATGATGGGGCCGATCGCGCTTACGCTTCTCGTGGCGATTATGCTCGTGTTTCTGCTGTCGCAACGGCTGACGTCGCGCATTATGCAGCCGATCGATGCGCTCGACTTTGCCAACCCGCTCGAGAACGAGATTTACGAGGAAATGGACCCGCTACTCGAGCGAATCGACGACCAACAGCGACAGCTTCGCGAGCAGAACAAGGATCTCGCGCGCGCTGAGACGATGCGCCGCGATTTCTCGAGCAACGTGAGCCACGAGATGAAGACGCCGCTTCAAGTAATCTCGGGGTATGCCGAGCTCATGAGGAACGACATGGTCGATCCCGCTGACCGCCAGAAGTTCGCGGGGCTCATCTACGGCGAGGCGCAATCGATGCGCGCGCTGATCGACGAGGTACTGACACTCTCGCGGCTTGATGAGACGTCCTTCGATGGCGAGTCCGCGACGCTTATCGATATACTGGAAGCCTCCAAGCGCGTGGCGGGGCGGCTTTCGAGCTTTGCCCACGATCGCGGCGTGTCGGTTGAGGTGAGCGGAGACTCGGCGTGCATCGCCGGCTCCGAGACGCTGGTCGAGGAGATGCTGTATAACCTGGTAGAGAATGGGATTCGCTACAACCATGAAGGTGGAAGCGTGAGCGTTTCGGTTCGGCTGGAGCTTCCCACTTCGGCGGAGCAGGCCGACGATATCCGTGCGCTGCCTGCGGGGGAGCGCGGCCGCATGCGAGCCGTCGTGCGCGTGAGCGACACTGGCCCGGGCATCCCAGAGGACAAGCAGGAGAAAATCTTCGAGCGCTTCTATCGCTTGGAGAAGAGCCGTTCGAAGGAGACCGGCGGCACGGGACTTGGGCTTGCGATCGTCAAGCATGCCGTGATGTACCACAAGGGCAGCGTTCGGGTGGAAAGCGAAGAGGGCAAAGGTACCGTGTTCATCCTGAGGATACCTACGGCCTAGATTGGGGTGCCTTGAAACGGCACGCTCTTTCTTCATCAAACTATGGAACCCGCGGCATGTCAAGACTTTAATTGAACGCCATCGTCCTTATACTGAAGGTAGGTTCCGCTCCTGCAGTCATACATGCGGTGGACCGACGTTTTATATGCAGGGAGCTCAAGATAGCCTGTGGAACGGAGATTCGCGTCCGTTGATGCGAAAGCCGGAAAGCTGGCTGCGAGCACCCACCTTTCGAGGTGGGTTCACCCTGGACTTGTCGGGGGCGGAGCTTTTTTGCGCTCTAGGGGCTGTTGCCGTGTTCGACGCAGGGTTTATTGCTGTTCTTGCTCTGGCAGTTTTGTCCCAGCTTTTGCGACCGTCCTGGTCCGATCTCGCTGTCTGGTATCTTCGGGTAGGTTCGGGTAGATGATGGTTGCCGTCCAAGCATGCCGTACAAGTGAAAGGGCCTTGCATCGCGAGGCCCTTAATTGATTCTAGTTGCTGCTACTCGAGTTGTTTCCCGATCCGCCGTTACTGCCGGATCCGCCGCCCGACGTACCGCCCGAGGAAGAAGGGCCGGTCGATATGACCAGGTGCACCGTCTTGCCTGGCTCGAGCGAGCTCCCACCGTCGGGGGTCTGGCTGATGACGTTGCCCTGCTTGACCGAATCGCTGCTCTGATATTCAGTGGACACTCTGAACCCAGCGTTGTCGAGCGTGGTCTGCGCGCTGCCCTCGGATTTGCCGACCACATTGGGCACCTCGGAGGACTTCTTGCCGGAGCTCACCGTGATGGAGACGGTGCTGCCCTTCTCGAGGCTCTCGTCGGAAGTGGGCGACTGGCGAATGACATTGCCCTGCTTGACGTCGGAGCTTGCCTCCTCGGAGACGGACACCTCGAAGCCGGCGTTCTTTAGCGCGGCCATCGCATCGCTTTGCGACTTGCCGACAACGTTGGGCACCGCGACCTTTTCGGAACCGAGCGAGAGCACATAGGTGATAACGGAGCCCTTCGCCGCCTTGTCGCCCGCCTTCAAATCCTGCGAGGAGATCTTGCCCTTCTCGACTTTGTCGTCGTAGGCAGGCGTGCCCGCCTTCATGGTGAGGCCCACCTTGTCGCAGAGCTGTTGCGCCTCGTCGGGTGTCTTGTTCGTCAAATCGGGCACAGTGACCTGCTCGGTGCCTTGCGAGATGTTCAGATTGATCTTCGTTCCCGCGGGTTTCTTCGTTCCCGCTGCGGGGTCCTGGCTCACAACGCTGCCCGCCGCAACGCTGTCATCGTGTACGGCGTTGGTGGTGCCCACCTCGAAGCCGGCCTTCTCGATGATCGTCGTGGCCTCCTCAAGCGTCTTGCCCTTCACGTCGGGCACGGGGTCGCCCGATGCGAAGACGCCGGAGAAGACGAGCGCGGCGATGGCGATGACGGCGATGGCTGCCACGATGGCCACAATGAGCCCTGTCTTTTTGCCGCCCTTGTCCTCGGGCATGTTCGGAGTGTTGGCTCCGTGATAGTTGGTCTGGCCGCTGTGGGTTACGGGCTTCACAGGCTGGGGCATGACCATCGTGCTGTCGGCGCCCGCCACGCCGCCCTCGATGGGGCTCATCACGCGGGTCTGCGCGCTCGTGAATCCGCCCGGCACCGCGGCGCCCGCAAGTTTCACGGGGCGACCCGCCAAGAAGTCGTTCAACGCGAGGCGCATGTCGTTCGCAGTGGCGAAGCGGTCCGCGGGGTTTTTCTGCATGGCCTTCACGATGATGCTCTCAAGGCCCGGGTCGATGTCGGGGTTGAAGTCGGAGGGCAGCGGCGGCTCCTCGTTGACCTGCTTCATGGCGACGCTGATGGCGTCGGGGCCGTCGAAGGGGAGCTTGCCCGTCGCGGCCTCGAAGAGCACCACGCCAAGCGAGTAGATGTCGCTTGCGGCGGTGAGCTCCTTGCCCTGCGCCTGCTCGGGCGAGATGTAGTGCGCCGTGCCGAGAACGGTGGACGTCTTGGCGTTCACCGAGTTCTTTGCGCGCGCGATGCCGAAGTCCATCACCTTCACGTTGCCGTCGGGCTGCACCATGATGTTTTGCGGCTTGATGTCGCGGTGGATGATGTCCTGGTTATGCGCGACGGAAAGTGCCTGGCACACCTGCGAGCCGATTTCGGCGACCTTGCGCTGGTTGAGCGCGCCGCGCTGCACGATGCCGGTCTTGAGGTCGGTGCCGCGGATGTACTCCATGACGATGAAGTACGTGCCGTCGTCTTGGCCCCAGTCGTAAACGTTCACGATGTAGGGGCTTTGCAGGTTGGCGGCCGATGCGGCCTCCTGGCGGAAGCGCTGCGCGAACGCGGCGTCCGATGCGTATTGGGGCAGCATCACCTTTACGGCAACGCGGCGCCCAAGGACATTGTCCTGAGCCTGGTACACCTCGGCCATGCCGCCGATCCCGATGCGCTCGGTAATCTGGTACCTGTTGTTGAAGATTCTGCCTGTCATCGCTGCGCTAGACACGTTTGCTCCTTAAACTTCCCTGCTGTGCTGCGTTTTTGTTTCATTTATGCCGGTTCGCATTAGCATACCAAATTATAAATCGCCTTGTACTTCCAACGCCGTTTTCATCACATCTCGAGCCTTAGCAGCGGCGTACTCGCTGGATTGCCCCTTCTCGATCACGATCGCCACGACGACGTTGCAGTTCTCCGACGGCGCCATACCGACAAACCACACGTCGTTGTAGCCGTCGTGCTCGGCCGTGCCCGTCTTGCCCGCCACGGTGATGCCGTTGATTTGGGCGGAAGTGCCGGTACCGTTGTTCACGACGCCCTCGAGCACGGTACGCACGCGGCTTGCCGTGTCGGCGCTCACCGCTTGCGAGAGTTTCTTCGGGGTGGCCGTGTAGCTGCGCTTGCCGTCGGCGTTGTAGATGCCGTCGACTAGGTAGGGCTGTATGATCGCGCCGTCGTTGGCGATGCCGCAGCCGGCGAGCGCCATTTCGAGCACGGTGGCCTGGGGACCTGCGGGGCTTGGATGGTTGGCCGTCTTGCTCTCGCCGACGGGCTCGCCCGCCGCCGCCCAAGCGGTCTCCCACGTGGTCATGTCCTTCGCGTCGGGCATGACCGAGGTCGCGAGGGGCAGATCGAAGTCGATGTCCATGTTGAAGCCGAAGAGCTTCGCGTAGTTCACGAGGTTTTCCGCGCCGATTTGCGCGCCGAGCTGGCCGAAGACGACGTTAGAGGAAAGTTCGGTCGCGCGTGCGAGCGAAATCGTGCCGTAGTTGTGCTTCTCGAAGTTGGTGACGGCGGCGTTGCCGATGTCCATCGACGAGGGCGACTCGAACATGGTGGTCTCGGTGGCGATGCCTTCCTGCAGCGCGCAGGCGAGCGAGACGATCTTAAACGTGGAACCCGGCGCGTAGAGCGCCTGCGTCGCGCGGTTGTACAGCTCGCTCGAGCTTGTGGAATTTGCTCCCGAGCTTGCGGCGTCGGCGATCACCTGGTCGATGTCGGCGGCGTCGTAAGTCGGGGCCGAGGCCATCGCGAGCACGGCGCCCGTCTTCGGGTCCATGACCACGCAGGCGCCCGAGTCGTTGGCCAGCGCGTCTTGCGCCGCCTGCTGAATCTGCGAGTTGATGGAGAGCGTGACGTCGTTGCCAGGGGTGCCCACGCCCGAAAGCGAGTTCACGACATCGGTGATCGACGCGAAGTTCTTCTCGCCCTTGAGCGTGTCGTTGTAGCTGGCCTCGATGCCGCTCGTTCCGTACTTCGACGAGGTGTAACCCACCACGTGGCTCGCGAGGTCGCCCGCCGGGTAGACGCGCGAGTACGTGCCGTCGTCGTTCTTGACGCTCTGCGCGAGGATGGTCCCGTCGTAGGTGGAAATGGTGCCGCGCTCGGTCTTCGACTCGCGCGCCATGGTGTGGTTGTTTGCCGCCATGTTCTGGTAGTCGCTCGCCTGCACGACCATGATCAGCGTGAGGTTCGCCACGAGCGCCGCGAACATGAGCGAGAACACGATCATGGTGTGCGTGAGGCGCTTGCCGAGCGAGACGCGCCCGAGCACGCTGTTCGCGCTGATGATGGTCGTGGTGTTCATGACCTCGGAAGACGAGCCCGTGCCCTCGTCGCCGCAGCGCAACAGGAACCCGACGATGATGAACGCGGCGAGCAGCGATGAGCCGCCTTGGCTGACGAAGGGGAGCGTGATGCCGGTGAGGGGGATGAGCCTGGTGACGCCGCCGACGATGATGAACGCCTGGAGCACGATAATCGAGGTGAGGCCTGCGCCGATAAGCGAGCTCACGTCCGATTTCGCGCGCGCTGCGGTCACGAAGCCGCGAATCGCGAAGCACAGGTACAAAAGCAGCAGGCCTGCCGCGCCTAAAAGCCCCGTCTCCTCGCCGATGGCCGCGAAGATGAAGTCGCTTTCCACGACCGGGATGCGGGTGATGCCGTTGCCGCCGCCTGCCATGCCGCGCCCGATTCCCGTGCCGAACAGGTCGCCGTCAGCAAGCGAGTAGATGGTTTGCACGAGCTGATAGCCGGTGTTCTGCGCGTCGGCGAAGGGGTTAAGCCAGGTGGCGACACGCGTCTGCACGTGGTCGAAGGCGAAGTAGGCGCCCACGCCGCCGATAGCGACGAGGCCCAAGCCGATGAACAGGTAGAACTTCTTTCCCGTGGCAACGTAGAGCATGACCAGGAACACGAGGAAGAAGACGAGCGCGCTGCCGAGATCTTTCTCGAACACGACGATGAGCATTGCCACGCCCCACATGAGGAGCAGCGGCAGGAGCGTGCGGATGTCGGGCAGGCGGAACGGGCCTACATGCCAGGTGAACACCGAGAGCATCTCGCGGTTCTGCGCAAGGTAGCCGGCAAGGAAGAGCACGATGATGATCTTCGCGATCTCGCCTGGTTGGAAGGAGAATCCGCCTACATGCAGCCAGATGCGGCTGCCGTAGATTTCCTGGCCGATGCCGGGAATCATCGGCGAGAGCAGAAGGATGACGCCGACGATGGCGAGCGTGTACTTGTAGTTGGCGAGCCGGTCGGGATTTCGCAGGAAGGCCATGACCGCGATCATGAGCACGACGCCCAAGAACAGCCAAACGACCTGGTTGATGGCCATGTTGGGGCTGTCGGAGAAGGGCGCTACGCGCGTGATGAAAGCGATGCCGATGCCCGAGAGCGCGAACGAGATCGGCAGGATGGCGGGGTCGGCTTCGGGGGCGAGTATGCGCGTGGCGATGTGCGCCACGACGAAGGCGCCGAAGATGCCGATCGGCACGCCGAGGGTCTGCATGTCGAGCGCTTGCCCCTCGTTGATTGCGAGCATCGCGAACATCAAGATGACGAGCGGCGACGCGATGAGCAGCAAGATGAGCTCTATGTTGCGCCTCGTCATGCGGCATCACCGCTTCCCGATGTGCTGGGGGATGTGTCGTCGTTTTGCGTCTTCTCGCTTGAGGCGGTGCTTGCGGTGGCGGAAGCGCTTTGCCCCGAGGATTTCGAGTCGTCGGATTGCGCCTCGTCGCGCGTGCGGTCCCGCTCGTCCTCGGTCTGCTTCTTGTTCAAGACTTCCTGCTCGTATTCGGCGACGAGGCTTTCGGCAGCCTCGACGTTGTCGCAGGTGATGGAGTTCTCCGCCAAGCGATTGGCAAGGCCCGGCTGCAGGTCGTCCACGTCGATGTCGGTCGTCTTCTCGAGCGTTGAGAAGCTCATTCCCGCGAACTCGCCGGGAACTCCGCGATAAATGGCAACCTTCCCCTGGTCGACGCCGAGGTATGCCGCGGTGCTGACCCAGTAGTTCAGCCCGTACGCTGCACCGCCCACGATCGCTGCGAGCAGGACGAGGACGAACGCAACGGTGATCTTCGTTTTGCGCGCCACTTTGCGGCGACGCTTCTCGGCAAAGCCCTTCACGTCGACCACGATGACGGTCACGTTGTCGTGGCCGCCGGCGGCGATTGCCTCGTTTACCAGCTGCGATGCGCAGCGCTGCGGGTCTGAGACGCGATTTAAGATCGCTTCGATGTCCTGGTCGAGCACCATGCCCGAAAGCCCGTCCGAGCACAAAAGCAGGCGGTCGCCCGCGTCGACGTTGATCTCGTAGAGGTCGGCCACGGTGCGCGGGTCGCTGCCGAGTGCGCGCGTGATGACCGAGCGCTGCGGGTGGACGCGCGCTTCTTCGGGGGTGAGCTGCCCGGCCTCGATGAGGTCGGCCATAAGCGAGTGGTCGCGCGTGAGCTGCTGGATTTTCCCTTTGTGGAGCAGGTACGCTCGCGAGTCGCCTACCTGCGCGATGACGAGGCGCTCGCCTTCGAGCATGGCGGCGGTGCAGGTGGTTCCCATGCCCTCGCGGCCGCGTCCTTCGTGCGCCGCCTTCAGGATCGCGTGGTTCGCGGCCTGGACGGCGCGCCCGAGCTCGTTCGCGTCGGGATGCTCCGGCGCCCGCTCGGCGATGACGTTGACAGCGATCTCGGATGCAACCTCGCCTGCGGCGTGGCCGCCCATGCCGTCTGCCACCACGAACAGTGGCGGCGCCACGACGAGCGAGTCTTCGTTGTGGTCGCGCACGCAGCCGACGTCGGTTCTGCTGCCGAACGTCGCCGAAGACGCTCGGCGCCCGCGCCCGCTCGGGCGGTGCCCTCTCGAGGGACGCTCCCCGCGCGCTGCGCGATGCGGGTCATGGTTGAGGGATTGTTCGTTCTGAACTGGCATTATGCGAACCTAACGCGGATGGCGACGTCGCCGATGTTCACGACGTCGTTGTTTTTCAGGGCTACGGGCCCGGCGATGAGCTTGCCGTTGACGGCGGTTCCGTTGGTTGAGCCGAGGTCTTCGATGAACAGGTTCTGCCCCATGAGCTGGAAGCGCGCGTGGCGGCCGGACACGTATCCCGCGCCCACGACGATGTCGGCTCCGGGGCTGCGGCCCACGATGACGGGCCCGCGAACGACGATGG
>USJN01000034.1 GCA_900554945.1 uncultured Coriobacteriaceae bacterium
GCTATCCCAGGTCAAGTATCAGTTTGCAAAGGAAAGGCCGTTCCCCCGACAAATAGCCCTTTTGCGGTCTCATTTGTTGAATTTGTGTCGACAAGTCTCGTACCATGAGCAATCGACGAAAGGGCAGCGTATGCCCTGACGCGGTATAGACGAGGGAAGACGAGAATTTGGAAGGAGAGACGAGATTATGAACCTGACACGCAGGGGCTTCATGAAAGCCACCGGCGCAGCGTTCGCGACGAGTATGGCGTTCCAGTTGACGCAGCAGTCGCCTGCTTTGGCTGTTGAGTCGAACAGCGACTGGAAGCTCGTGAACACTGAAGAGTACACCAATATCTGCTGCTATTGCGCAGGCGGATGCGGTTCGCTTCTTTCGGTGCGCGACGGCGAGCTGATCAATCTCGAAGGTGACCCCGACCATCCCATCAACCAAGGTGGCTTGTGCCCGAAGGGCGCGGCCATGTTCCAGCTCCGCAACATTGTGGATCCGGACACGCGCGAGGTCATCAAGAACCCCGATCGCGTTACTAAGCCTATGGTGCGCCGCCCCGGTGCTTCCGAGTGGGAAGACATCACCTGGGAGGACGCCGTCAAGGAAATCGCGCGCAAGGTTAAGGACACGCGTGACGCCACGTTTGAGGAAACCGACAAGAACGGCCTCACCGTGAACCGCACCCCGGCAATTGCCAGCCTGGGCGGTAGCCAGGAAAACTCCGAGGAGGAATACCTGATCCTCAAGATGATGCGATCGCTCGGCGTGATCGCCATCGACAATCAGGCGCGTGTTTGACACAGCCCCACCGTTGCCGGTCTGGCAGCATCATTTGGTCGCGGCTCTATGACGAGCCACTGGTGCGACTTCCAAAACACCGACGTCATCCTCCACTGCGGTTCCAACTCCGTTGAGAACCACCCGGTCAGCTCGCTGTGGCTTGGCAAGGCCCACGACCGCGGAGCGAAGTGGATCGTCGTCGATCCCCGCTATACCCGTACTGCTGAGCAGGCGGATATCTACTGCCCCATCCGTTCGGGCACGGACATCGCCTTCTACGGCGGCATGTATCACTGGATCATCGAGAACCTGATCGATCCGAATCTTGAGAAGTACCTCGCCACTGGTGAGATGGGCGACTACAACTACGAGTACCTGCTCAACTACACCAACGCGTCTTACCTGCTCGACCCCGAGTTCGACTTCGACCCCGAAACCGGCCTTTACTCCGGTTGGGACGAGAAGACCAAGACCTACTCCAACCATTCTTGGCATTATCAGACCGAGAAGGAAGAGAACTGGGACACCTCCGCTTCGGGCGACTACGCCTGGGTTAAGAAGGACGGCGTTCCCGAGTTCACCACGCCGACGCTCACCCTCCCCAAGCGCGACATGACGCTTCAGGACCCGATGTGCGTCTACCAGCAGGTGAAGAAGCACTACGAGCGCTACACCCTCGACGCCGTGTGCGACATCTGCGGCATGGACAAGGAAACGCTCGAGTTGGTGTACTCCACCTACGGTTCCACCGCAAAGCCCGGCCGTGCCGGCATGGTGCTCTACGCACTGGGCCAGACGCAGCACTCCTATGGCGCCCAGAACACGCGCGCTATGTGCGTTATGCAGCTGCTCCTCGGCAACATCGGCATCCCCGGCGGCGGCGTGAACGCTCTGCGCGGCGAGCCCAATGTTCAGGGTGCAACCGACATGGGCATGATGGTGAACGAGCATCCCGCTTATCTGAAGTGGGCAAACACCACCGATCGTTCCAGCTTGCGCAAGTGGCTGGAATCCCAGACGTATTCTGCCGGCTACTACACCAACAAGCCGAAGTTCATCGTGTCCTCCCTCAAGGAGTGGTTCGGCGATGCCGCAACCGTCGAGAACGACTACGGCTACGACTGGTGGCCGAAGGTTCCCTCCGAGAAGGGCGACCAGGACTACACGCATATCTCCACGTTCGAGCTCATGAAGCAGGGCGTCATCAAGGGCTACTTCAACTGGGGCATGAACCCCTGCCACTCGGCCCCGAACGCCGGCAATGTGCGCCGCTCGATGGCGAACCTCGATTGGCTCGTCGTGGCCGACCAGGTCGAAACCGAGTCGGCGGCCTTCTGGAAGGCTCCGGACATGAACCCGGCCGAGATCCAGACGACGGTGTATTTCCTCCCCTGCGCGCTCATCTACGAGAAGCCGGGCACCATCCTGAACTCCGGTCGTTGGCTGCAGTGGCGCTACCAGGCAGTTGAGCCGTGGGACCAGGCCAAGCCTGACCTCGAGATGTGCGACCTCCTGTGGACGGAAATCTGCCGTTTGTACAAGGAGGAAGGCGGCGCGAACCCCGACCCGATCCTCAACACGAAGTGGGATTACTACGTCAACGGCAAGATCGACTTCCGTCCGGTTTCCTGGGCGCTCAACGGCTACCGTACGGCCAATTCCGACTTCAAGGCGGGCAAGGTCGACCTGCTCAAGGGCTACTCCGAGCTCGGTGCCGACGGCTCCACCTCCTGCGCGATGTGGATCTACTCGGGCTTCTACAACAACAACGACGCTCCGCTCGATCCGGCCCAGCAGCCTATCGGTCGCCGCGACAACAACGACAGGTCGGGCCTTGGCCTGAACTCCAACTGGGCGTTCAGCTGGCCTTCCAACCGTCGTATCCTGTACAACCGCAACTCCTGCGACACCAAGGGCAAGCCGTGGAACCCCGACAAGAAGCTCATGGAGTGGGACGGCAGCAAGTGGGATCTGGTCGACCAGGGCGACTTCGTGTCCGCCAAGAACGGTCAGCCGGTTCCGCCGAACAACAACACGTTCTTCATGCTGTGGGAGCAGAACGCGCGTCTGGAATCCTACGGTATGGAAGACGGCCCGATGCCCGAGCACTACGAGCCGTTCGAGAGCCCGTTCGACAACGCGCTCAACGGTTCGCAGAACAACCCGATGATCAAGTTCACGGAATACGAGTCCACCGCCCATGGCGGAACCGACGAGTACCCGATCATCGCGACCACGTACTCCGTCACCGAGCATTGGCAGACCGGCGGCCAGAGCCGCTCCTGCCCGGCGCTCGTGGAGGCTATGCCGTCGCAGTTCTGCGAGATGTCCGAAGAGTTCGCCGCTGAGAAGGGCATCAAGCCTGGCGACAAGGTCCGCGTGTGGAACAAGCGCGGCTCCGTCGTGGTCGACGCCTACGTCACCAAGCGTCTGAAGCCGTTCACGATCCACGGCAAGACGCAGCATCAGGTGGGCCTCACGCATCACTTCGGCTGGACGCACCTGTACGGTACGGGCGACACCGTAAACGACCTGACCCCGAACGTCGGCGACCCGAACACTATGGTGCCCGAGTACAAGGCGTTCCTCGTCAACATCGAGAAAGCATAAGGAGGGGGTAAGACATGACTGAAATGGCTATTCTTTACGACACCTCCCTGTGCACGAACTGCAAGGGCTGCCAGGTTGCCTGCAAGGTGTGGAATAACCTGCCGTCCCCGATCGGCACCAACGAGAACAAGTTCTCGGGATCGCTTCAGAACCCGCCCGACCTGAACGGCAACACGCGCCTGATTCAGACGTTCCAGGAGCGCGACGCGGTTCGCGGGCAGAAGCCCGTCGACTGGATCTTCAACCGTCGTTCCTGCCAGCACTGCACCGAGGCCCCTTGCGCCACGGTGTGCCCCGCTGGTGCCATCACGAAGGACGAGGACACCGGGTTCGTCCACGTCGACGACTCCAAGTGCGTCGGCTGCCATTACTGCGAAGGCGTGTGCCCGTTCGACGTGCCGCGCTACCGCACCGAGGGCATCCGCGACTACGTTAACAAGTGCACCGGCTGCCCGGATCGCGTGGCTCAGGGTATGGACCCGGCCTGCGTTTCCACCTGCCAGCCCAACGCGCTTCGCTTCGGGCCGCGCGACGAGATGCTCGAGCTCGCCCAGGAGCGCCTTGAGATTTTGAAGGGCCGCGGCTACGAGGACGCCGAGATCTACGGCGCCAACGAGATGGGCGGTCTGCATGTGATCTCCGTGCTGAAGTACGGGCGCGAGGCTACGGGCCTTCCGGCCAACCCGTCTGCTCCGGCAACGGTGGGCATGACCCGCGTCATGAAGCCCGTCACGGGCGTCGTCACCGGCCTCACGGTTGTGGGCCTCGCGGCGATGTTCGCTTTGGGTGTGGGCTACAAGCGCGACAAGCTCGTGTACAACCCCGAGACCGAGGACACCGTCAGCCTGATCACCGGCGACGTCGTCAAGCATGGCGACGCTCAGGACGAGAAGTCCATCAAGGAGCACATCCTCGAGAATCATCCGTTCGGCATCGGGAAGGGAGGCAGCGATGAGTAACGAGGCAGTAAACGTTTCTCCTGAGCAGCTTGCCGCTGACAAGCAGTTCCTCAAAGATCGCGAAGCCGCTGGAACCGAGCGCTACATCAAGCGCCACTCGCTGCAGGCTCGTTTGACGCATGGCATCGCAGTTATCGCCTGCATCCTTTTGTGCCTGAGCGGTTGCTTCGTGTTCATTCCGCCTCTGGCCCAGATGGTGGGCTCCGACGTCGTGTTCGTCTTCCGCATGGTGCACCGTGTGTGCGGCATCATCTTCGTCGTGGTTCCGCTGTTCAGCGCTATCGCCTCGCCTAAGGGCGTCGGCCACATCTTTAAGAACCTCTTCGCGAAGTGGACTTCCGACGACAAGAAGTGGATGGCGCTGTTCTTCCCCTACCTGTTCCTGGCAAAGTGGATTCACATGCCCGATCAGGACGAGGTGAAGTCTGGCCAGCGCTTCGCCGACGGCATGCTGTGGCTGTTCGGCCTGCTCATGGCTGTTACCGGTGTTATCCTGCTCATCGGCGAGCTGGGTCTGAACCTCGGCACGACGGCTCATGGCGTCCTGCTGTTCCTGCATGACTTCGGCTTCCTGATGATCGCCGTGTTCGGCTTGGCTCACATCTTCCTGGGTGCGGGCATCTTCCAGCCCTATCGCGGCACCCACAAGCTCATGTTCGGCAACGGCATGGTTTCCGAGTCCGACGCGATCTACCACTGGGGCCACTGGGCTCGCAAGGAGATCACCGAGGGCAAGAACGTGGTTGAGAAGCCTGCAGCCAAGTAACTGATTCTATTAGCCGTTGTGGCTGGTGGAAAGCTTGATTCGGTGGACCCATCCGATAATCTCGGGTGGGTCCCCGTTCTCTGTGGAGATAAACGGCTCGCTATTTGCCCGCCTCGCGTCAAACGCTTGGGTTGGGGCGAGGCAGGCAAATACGATCGACGAGAAAGGCGTGAACATGAACAACAAGGCTGCCAAGCTTGCGGCGGAGCATTATGGGAAAACGCTCGACGAGGTCGAAGTCTCGCGCATCGATTTCTTCATGAGCCTGTGGGCTGCGCTCGATGGCGCCGATGCGGCGGGGCAGACTGCTGCGGGCTATGAGGCGCCTCCTGCGGAGCGCGTGGCCGCGCTTTCCGAGGCGGAGATTCCCGTGTTCTCGAACGCCCCTGTGGAAATCGACGCCGAAGCGCTTGCTCGCGGAATGTCCGCAGTGATCGCCCGCGCTGCCGAGCTGGGCGGGTTCGACGACGAGATGGCTGCTGCGCTTACGGGCGTCAATTGGGATGATGCCATTGCTGCAAGCGATGTCGCCCTGGCGGGCAAGAAGCCGATGGAGTATCTGGCCGCGTTCGCCGAGCAGCTGGTGGACGGCGGCATGACCGAGCTTCAGGCGCAGATGGGCCAGCTGTTCGCGTCGCTCGCGCTTCGTTGGCAGCTCGAGGGCCCGGCCGAAGCGGTGGCCCGCGCCCGCAAGAAGGCGAAGGTGTTCTACGACCATCAGATGCGCTGCCCCGCATGCGGTGGCGATGCGGCGCTCGCACGCGTGGGCGAGGGCGGCTCGGGCGACGGCCGCAACAAGACGCTGTGGTGCGCGCAGTGTGGGACGAGCTGGGAGTTCGATCGCATCCGCTGCCCTCGCTGCGGTACGCGCAACCAGGGAAACCTGCACTACTTCAACATCGAGGGCGATGAGGGCCATCGCATCGGCACGTGCGACGAGTGCGGCAGCTACATCCGCACGCGCTTTGCAGGCGAAGGCGACAACGCGCCATATTCTCCTGAGATCGAAGACGTCGTGATGGCCCGCCTCGACGCCGTGGCGATGGACCCCTCTTTTGCGGGCGGGTCGGCCAAGCGCACGGGCGAATAGCCGAGCAAACAGGCGAATAGTAGAGCGAACCGCGGGTGATGTGAGCTTTCTTCTCGCTGACGTGGGGTCTCATTCAAGGGCGTCGACGTTGTCGACGCCCTCGTTATTTCCCTGACGACGGTCCACCCAGAGATGCCGTGGCGTCAAAATGAAGTCACCAAAACCCCTCTCGATTCTGCCTTGCTCGTATTGAATCGTCGAAACCACGCAGGCGCGGCCTGGTTCGCCTATACTGATGCTCATCTCACAAACTAATAAGAAGGCGAGTTTTACATGATCGAAGTGCTTTGGCACGGCCGCGGTGGGCAGGGGGCCTTTACGGCGGCGCGGCTTTTGGGCGCGGCGTCCTCGTTCGCCGATGGCTCCTATGCGCTGGCGTTCCCCTCGTTCGGTCCCGAGCGTCGTGGCGCTCCTATGCGCGCGTTCACGAAGATGTCACGCGAACCGATTGGCGACCGTAGTGCTGTGAGCAGGGCGAACTACGTCATCTACCTTGACGATACGCTGCTTGGCGAAGGTTGGGAGGACGAGCTGCTCCCCGACGGGAAAGTCATCGTGAACTCGGTGCGCTCGTTCGGCGACCCGCGCATCGTCGCCATCGATGCGAACGGCATCTCGCAAGAGATTCTTGGCCGGCCGATTCCCAACACGGCGCTTCTCGGTGCGCTGTGCTCGGTATGCGACTACGTGAGCGCCGACGACGTGAAGCGAGCCATCGAGGGCTATATGCCCGCGAAGCTGCACGAGAGGAACAAGCGCGTAGTCGATGCGGCGCTTGAGGCGGTGGGGAAGACCTGTGCCGGGGATGTGGCTGGAAATACCGACAAGTCCACCGAATCCCAGGTCAACGACTCTGTTTCACGTGAAACGGCCGAGGGGGAGTCTGCTCTTGCGCCCGCTTCCCGCGGCGAGGCGCTCATTCCCACGCTGCAAACCGCTGCGCTCGATCCCGCCGACTTCGCCCATACTACCTGCTACGACGGCGGTTACCTCGTGGCGAAGAACGCGGGCTGGCGCAATATGCGCCCGGTGCTCGATGCTGAAAAGTGCACAGGCTGTTTGCAGTGCTACCTGTACTGCCCCGACGGTTGCATCTTCCGTCCTGTGCGGCAGGCAATCGATGCGGCGGGCGCGGCAGCAGTGGCTATCGATTACGATTTCTGCAAAGGATGCGGCGTGTGCGTCGAGGTGTGTCGCTTCGGCGCGCTTGTCATGGTCCCCGAAAGCGAGGGTGATGCGCGATGAAACGTTTCCTTTCAGGTGACGAGGCCTTTGCCGAAGGCGTTCGTCTCGCTAAACCGCAGGTGATTTCCGCTTACCCCATCACGCCGCAGACCGTCGTAGTCGAACGACTTTCCGAGATGGTGGAAGAAGGCTCGCTCAAGGCGGAATACGTGCATGTGGAATCCGAGCATTCTGCCCTTTCCTGCGCGATGGGCGCATCGGCCACGGGCGCGCGCACGTTTACGGCGACCTCGAGCCAGGGCCTTCTCTACATGGCGGAGGTCCTCACCTACGCCGCGGGCGGGCGTTTTCCCATCGTGATGATGAACGCGAACCGCGCAACGGCGCTCCCGTGGAACATCTACGGCGATCAGCGCGATTCGCTGGCGCTGCTCGACCATGGGTGGATCCAGGCGTATGCAGAAAACAACCAGGAGGCGCTTGACCTGGCGCTTATGGCATATGCGGTGGCTGAAGACCCCTCAGTGCTCACCCCGTTCATGGTGAACCTCGACGGGTTCGCGCTCACGCATACCTACGAGACGGTCGATGTGCCCGCCGAGGAAGACGCCGATGCGTTTTTGCCGCCGTATCAGGCGACGAACTGCTTCGACTTCGAGCATCCGAAGAATATCGGATATTCCGCCGGCCCCGACTACAACCGCTATTTCAAGTACTACGAGCACAGAGATATGCTCGGCGCGTTCGAGGCGATTGATCGCGTGGAAGCGCGCTTTGCGGAATGCTTCGGCCGTGCGTATACGGGCCCCATCGAAGCGGCGAGCTGCGATGATGCTGAAGCCGTTCTTGTGACGCTGGGCTCAATCGCGGGGCTTGCGCGCGAGTCGGTCGCAAGGCTGCGTAAGCAGGGCAAGCGCGTGGGTCTTCTGCGCATCCGCTACATGCGTCCCTTCCCGGCGAAGCTTATCGCCGAAGCGCTTGCGGGTGCGGCGGCGGTCGGCGTGCTGGAGAAGGACATCTCCTTCGGGGCTGAGGGCACGGTGTTCACGAACGTGAATTCCGCGCTTCAGCAAGCGGGGTGCATGGTACCGACGTTCAACTTCGTCGGCGGCCTCGGCGGCGATGACATCACGAGTGCCCAGATGGACGCCATGTTCGATGCGCTGCTCGATAGTGCGGGCGAGCGAGGGCGCGATGATGCTGCCGCCGGGCGGAGCTGCGACGATGCCTCTACCGGCCAGGGAGCTGGACTCGGCCGCGTGAGCTTCCTTGGGATAGACTTTCCCGTTGCGAGCCAGCCTGCATGCGGCGACGATTGTGAAGAAGGTGCGCGATAATGGCGATGAATGCGAAGAACATGCCTGCTGACGAGCTGTTTTTCGGGCATAAGGCATGCGCTGGCTGCGGCGGCTCGCTTGCGGTCCGCGCAGCGCTGAAGGTGCTCGGCCCGAACGCGGTGGCGGCACTGCCCGCGGGTTGCATGAGCGCCGTCGGCTTCAACTTCCCCCAGCTGTGCTTTGCAAACAATGCGATGATCACGCCTTTTGCGGCCACGGCGGCTGTGCTTACGGGCATCGAGGCTGGCTTGCGCGCGCAGGGGAAGAAGCCCGACGATTGCACGGTCGTCGGCTTTGCGGGCGACGGCGGCACGGCAGATATCGGCATCCAGGCGCTTTCGGGCGCGATCGACCGCAACGACGACGTCCTCTACATCTGCTACGACAACGAGGCGTACATGAACACGGGCATCCAGAAGAGTTCGCTCACTCCCTTCGGCGCTAAGACCACAACGACCCCCGCAGGGAAGAACGCCCACGGATGCCTTACGCAAAAAAAGAACGTGTTCGAGATTATCTCAGCTCACGGGCTTCCCTATGCTGCAACGGCGAGCGTCGGGTATATGAACGACTTCCTGAAAAAGCTCGAGCGCGCGAAGGGTATCCACGGTACGCGGTTCATTCACGTGATCGCGCCGTGCCCGACGGGGTGGGGTGCCCCCGAGTCGAAGATGGTCGACCTCGCCCGCGATGTGGTCGATTGCGGGTTGTGGTATCTCGCCGAATATGAGGGCGAGCAGGAAAGCGGCGTCCCCGGCGGGAAGTTCACGCTCAACCGCAAGCCCCGCGAGTTCGCGAGCGTGCGCGACTACTTGAAGAGCCAAGGCCGTTTCCGTGCTCTTACCGACGAGGAGATTTCCCTGGTCGAGCGCTCGCGCGACGCGAAGTGGGAAATGATCGAGCGCACTTGGGCGTAAGGCTAGCCGTCCACCCCGAGCTGCGCCTCGCGGCGCTCGCCCTTGTCGATGATATCGACCGACTCGACGCTCGAGACGTCGCCGCCTTCGACTCGGTACTCGGTGAGGCGCAAGTCCATGGTCTCGATTTCGCTCGTCGGCTTTTTCAGCTTTACAACGAGGGTCGATCCTTCTTGGGTAATCGACTCGATTTCTTTCCCGGGAATCGACCCTCCTGAAAGCTGCACTTGAATCCAGCCGTCTTGCGGTTTCCAGCCGCTGCCCGGCATGGCCACGACCGCGCCGCCTGAAACCTGCATGCACAATACGGGCAGGTCGTCGTCTTGCATCCAGTTCCACGTGGCTTTGGCGTCGTTCGAGGCACTGCAGCCGAGCGCCGTTGCGGCCACGGCTGTGCACGCTGTCGTCACAAATGCCCTTCTCGTCATGCGTTTTGCCATCGTCGCCTCCGTTCCGAGCGGCCTTCATTGGTTGCCATTGTCCCATATTCGGCACAAAGGCGTCGAGCGAGCCTTGCCGTAAAGGTGGTTTTGAAACCAATTTGTCACCCCACCCATATTCTATTACGTCGAGCCGGAGCAAGTGATATGGTGAATCACTTCGTTGTCTTA
>USJN01000035.1 GCA_900554945.1 uncultured Coriobacteriaceae bacterium
TGGCTATGATGAATGAAGAGGAAATTCGCGCTGAAGTTGAAGAGCTCGGGCGTCTTACGGAAGCTCAAGAAGATATTCTGTACAACATCGCTTTAAAGCAGGACGAGCTTGGCCGCGAGGCGACGAATATGTTGCTTGAGAAGGTTGTCGACAGTGAAATTTATCAGCCGATGATTGATCGCGAGATGCTGACCTACGAGGTCTTCAACAAGGGCGGAAAGCATGAGATTGCCTGCTTGTACGTAACCCTCAAGGGTATGCGCTATTGCATCACGTTTGGCGATGAGATTTCCTCTCGTCGCCCGGTCGACCCTGCAGGCGTTCCCCGAAAGTAATCGCATTTTTCGAAAACGGCCCGACACCCTCGCGTCGGGCCGTTTTGTCTATTCTGGGGAGTGCAATGGGATTGGACGGGGGTTATTCTTGGATTGCCCCTTGCGACGCATTGCGTTCGTTAGTTGATAGTTGCTTTGAGGTGCGGGAATGGCAGACGGTCTATTAGGGATTCCTCATATCGCCTACGCTAAGGCTCAGGTGAATCGTAACAAGTCGCTCGATGTTAGCAAGCTCGATGTGAGCTTTGGAGGCTTTACCCCTATGCCGCTCAATGACGGTAAGGCGACAAGGGAGCAGGTCCTTTCAACCGAAGCTCGAATTCGCGAGCGCCGCGAGGCTGCCCTGCGAGAGCAGGCGATTCAGGATGCATGCACTTCTGAGCTTCGTCATTTTGTTGATGAAGCTGGAACCGATTGGGAATACGTCGTGCTGTCGGAATCTTCGATTCGTATTGAGCGCTGTTTGCCTGCTGTAGGCGAGCTTGCGATTCCCGATTTGATCGAGGGTTTGCCGGTTCGCTCGCTGGCGCCCGATGCCTGCTCGAGTTTAGAAGACGTGACGTCGATCGTCGTACCAGAGGAAGTGAAGTTTATCGGGGGCTGCGCTTTCCGCTTCTGCAAGCGTTTGGAATGCGTTGTGCTGTCGCGCAACCTTACCACTTTCGAGTCCGATTGGTTTCGTGGATGCCCTTCGCTTTCGAGGCTACGCATGCCGGGGCTTTTGGAAGAGGTTGGACCGAGCTTGTTCGACATTCCCCATCTCGAGTACGTCGAGTTCGGTGCGGCGCTTTCCCGTGTTGAACCGGGAACGTTCCAGAAGAGCAGGCTGATTGGAATATCGATCGATCCTGAAAATCCCTGGTTGCAGACCGACGGCGTTGCAATCTACTCAAAAGACGCCAAAACGCTCGTAGCGCTTGCGTGCCCCTTGCCATCGTACGCCGTCGCGCCTTCGTGCACGACGATTGCGCGGAAAGCGTTCAGCTCCTTTGACGAGCTAGCGCAGGTCGACCTGCCGAGCAGCGTCGAGGAAATAGGCCCCTACGCTTTCGCTCGTACTGGGGTGCGGACCTTCCAGGCTCCTTCTGCCTTAAGGGAAATCGGGGAGCGCGCGTTCTTCGCCTGTGCCTTCCTTGAGAGTGTCTCGCTCAACGAGAAGCTGCAGGTCATCGGGCCGGATGCGTTCAGCAATTCGAGTATATCAACCTTAAGGATTCCGAACAGCATTGTCGAAATCGGATACCCTGTTGCTGCGCGAACAAAGCTGGTTTACGCGGGCGAGGGTGCAACGTTTACGATGGAGCCCGGTTCGGAGCGGCTCATGCTCGACGAATTTGGCGCCCTCTATGAGCTTCAGGGCGACGGCATGAAGCTGCTGTGTCTGTTCGATGGCGAGGCGAAGCGATTCGAGGCAGCGGAGGGGACGACGGAGGTGGCCCCGGGAGCGTTGCTCAACCATGCGGCGCTCGAAGAGGTGGTGCTGCCCGAGGGGGTTCGCATTATCGGCGCTGCCGCATGCAAGGGCTGCCGAGCGCTGCGTCGCATCGTTATCCCCGAGGGCGTTGCCGAAATGGGCGCTGAGGCGCTTATGGATACGGCTCTCGAATCGCTGCATATCCCCGCATCGCTCGAGAAGATCGGGGAGAACGCGCTTGTCACCTACAACGCCCACAATGGAAAGCGCCGGCCGACACTTCGCGAGGTTACGGTGGCGCAAGGCAATGCGCGCTATGAGGAAAAAAATGGCATGATGCTCGAGAAATGGAGTAGCGGCCAGGCCCGTGTCGTGGTGAACACCGACTCTCGGGAATGCGTGAGAATCCCCGAGGAGATCGTCGCCATTGCGCCGTACGCTTTCAATGGTGACAGGAACATTCGCGAGCTCTACCTTTCCAATCGAATCAAGCTGGTGGGAATGCGCGGCCTTGCCTTCCAGTGCTTTATCGAGCTGATCCATATCGACCTTGAAGAGCCAATTGGGGGTCATACCAGCTTCGACGTGCGCTTTCCCGAAATCGACCGAAGCGTCAAGCAAATCGAGCTTGCATTCAGCGTCCCCGACCATGTGAGCGTCGAGGCGATTCTCGACCATTACGACGGCTCGATAGTGAGCGGCTCGAGCTATGACGCGATGGTAGACGGCGGCATCGGTCTATACGACCAGAGCAAGATGATCATCGCGCGGCTGAAGGACCCTGTTCTCATGACGCCTTCGAACAAGAGCATGTGCGATCGCGTGATGAGGAGCAACCTCGTCGACATCATCGTGCAGGCGGCGCGCCATGATGATCGGCAAGTCGTGGATGACATGCTTGATTTGGGTTATCTTACAAAAGATAATATCGATATCGTGGTTGAGCGCGCGAGCGATGTGCAGGATGCTGCGATGACGGGGTACCTTCTTGAAGTGAAGCGCCGGTTCTTCGGCAGCCAATTGATGGACTTCGATTTGTAAGGGGGCGACATGTCGACGCAGGAGACAATAGCTGACGCGAAGCTTGCGCGTCGCGCTCGCGAAGACGAGCTCGCTCGGGACATCCTCGACGAATGTCGCGTTCAGCTCATGCTGAAGTTCCGTTTCCTGGACATGGCCCTTTGGCGTATGGAAAACCTGCCGATTCGTGCGGGGGCGCGGTATTCGCTGACCACTGATGCGCGCCGTGTGGCGTTCGATCCGCCGCGCGTGATCGCGCGGTTCGAGGAGGGCTTCGACGAGCTCATCCGCGACTATCTGCATATGGTGATGCACTGCATCTTCCGCCACCCGTTCGATAAGGACCACCGAAATCGCCAAGCTTGGAACCTGACGTGCGATATCATCGCCGAAAGCGTGGCGCTCGATATGTGCGCGGGGCGATTTTCCTCACCGCAGGACGCCGAGCGGACTGAAGTGCTCGACAGGATAAAGATGCTGACGGGAAGCCTTCTTCCCAATAAAGTATATGCGCTGGTGAAGGGTATGGTTCTCACGCCTTCCGGACAGCAGTACCTCGGGATGGGCCGCTCGACGCTCAACGACTGGGTCGCACTGTTCGAGAGGGACGATCATTCGGCATGGCCGTCGAATGCCGATGAGGATTCGCCCGCTGAGCGTCGTGAGGCTCAGAAGATGGAAGAGGTGAGCGAGCGCGATTCCGGCGAAGCACCCGAGTCCGATGACATGGAGCTTGAATCTGCTGGCGGTGCCGATGAGCCAACCGACACGGACGATAAAAGGGATGATTCGCAAACCGAGCAGGCGGAAGATGCGGCGGATGATACCGACGATGCCGAGGATGGAGAAGGCGACAGCGCCGAGCCCGTTCCGCTGACCAGCGAGGATGAGGAACGTGAGCATTCCGAGAACGACGAGGCTGAGCGGGAATGGGAGGAAATCTCGAAGGAGATCGAGATGAACCTCGAGACGTTCTCGAAGGAATGGGGCCGCGAATCGGACAGCCTGATGCAGCATTTGTCGGTGGCGAACCGCAAGGTGTACGACTACACGGAGTTTCTGCGCAAGTTCATGACGATGAACGAGGAAATGCTGCTCAACCAGGACGAATTCGACTACATCTACTACACCTACGGCATGGAGCTCTACGGGAACATGCCGCTTGTCGAGCCGCTCGAGTACAAAGAGGCCGATCGAGTGCGCGAGTTCGTCATTGCTATCGATACGTCGGGATCGGTACGGGGTGATCTGGTCCGCCGCTTCATCGAGCACACGTTCGACATCTTGAAGGAGTCGGAAACCTATACGACCGAGGTCAACGTGCATATCGTGCAGTGCGACGCGCGCGTGCAGTCCGATACGCGGATCACCGATATCGGCGAGATTGACAAGCTCATGGAGGACTTCGTCATCAGGGGGTTCGGCGGGACCGACTTTCGTCCGGTGTTCGACTACGTCGAGACGCTGCGCGATCGCGGCGAGCTGGCCGAGATGAAGGGTCTTATCTATTTCACAGACGGTCTGGGGAGCTTTCCCGAAAAGCCGCCCGATTACGACACGGCGTTCGTATTCATGGACGAAGAGGGGCGCGACCTTCCGCCAGTGCCGCCCTGGGCGATGAAGGTCGTCATCGACGAGGCTGGCATCAATCGGTTCAAAAGCCAAGGCATCCGCTAGCTGCGGGCGCGTGAAAGGACGGGCACTATGAATATCGTCTCGGCGAAACAGCAGGTGAAAGATACTGTTGAGGCATACTTGAAGAGGGATGACGCGGGGCTGCTCTCGATTGCCTCTGTGCACCAGCGACCGATTTTCTTGGTGGGCGCGCCGGGAATCGGCAAGACCGCAATCATGGAGCAGGTCGCCCGCGAGCTGGGCATCGGCATCGTGTCGTACTCCATGACGCATCATACGCGCCAGAGCGCGCTCGGCCTTCCGCATATCGAGCATCGGGAATTCGAGGGGAAGGAATTCGATACATCCGAGTACACGATGTCGGAGATTATCGCGGCGATTTACGATTACATGGAGCGCACGGGGTTGCGCGAGGGCATCCTGTTCCTCGACGAGATCAACTGCGTTTCGGAGACGCTGTATCCCTCGATGCTCCAGTTTTTGCAGTTCAAGACGTTCGGCAAACATAAGGTGCCTGAAGGATGGGTCATCGTGTGCGCGGGCAACCCGCCCGAGTACAACCGCTCGGTGCACGAGTTCGACATCGTGACGCTTGACCGTTTGCGCGAAATCGACGTCGAGCCCGACTACGGCGCGTGGAAGACCTACGCTTCCGAAGCGGGTCTTCACCCTGCCGTGACCACGTTCCTCGAGGCGAAAAAGGACTGCTTCTACAAGGTCGAATCGCGGCCGGGCGGCGGCAAGTCGTTCGTGACGGCCCGCGGTTGGGAGGATTTGGCGAAGGTCATCTCGCTGTACGAGCAGATGGGAAAGCCGGTGAACCGCGATTTGTTCGTGCAGTTCCTGCGCGACGACGACATTGCCGACCAGTTCACCGTGTACTACTCGCTGTTTGAGAAGTATCGCTCCGATTATCAGGTGGGGTCGATTCTTTCCGGCACTGCGACGCCGTCCATTAAAGATCGCGCGAAGGCAGCGCCCTTCGACGAGCGCATTGCGCTTCTTGGCCTGATGATCGATACGCTGTCGGCGGACTGCTCGAAGGCGCTCGATCAGGAGGGCATAGTTGTGACGCTTCGCGACTTGCTGCGCGAGACGAAGCCTGAGTTCCTCTCAGGTGCGAGCGTCGACGAGGCGCTTGCCCCTCGCGTGTCCGAACGCGAACGCAAGCTGGCGAGAAAGATAGAATCTGGCACCGCCTCGCGGAAGTTCATTCGCGAGGAGCGCTTGGTCATCGATTTGCTGAAAGGCTTTGCAGCGCAGTGCATGCTCGAGAAGGCGACCGAGGGCGATGTTGCGTTTCACGCCATCGAGCGCGCGTACAAAGCTGAGGTCTCGAAGATTTCGCCTTTGGTTGACGCTGCGGGCGAGCGTATGAGCAACGCGTTCGACTTCATCGACGAGACGCTCAGCAGCCGCGAGATGCTCGTGTTTCTGGCCGAGCTCACCACGCGCAAGCCGACCACGCGCTTCATCTCCCATTATGGAAACGAGAAGTACTACGAGCACAACCAGGAGCTTCAGGTCGATGCGGCTCGCATGGGGCTCACCGAGCGGGTGAGCAAGCTTGCCGAGATCGATGCCTCGCTGGCAGAAGAGCGCGAGGTGGGCGAGCCCGGCGCGGTCGGGATGCGCGTCGGTTCGAAGCCAAAGGGCGAGCCGGGTGCGACGGCGGGCTCGCGCGGTGCGGCGACTTCCTCGGCACCTGCGGGCGGCGTGGCCGATAGCGGTGCGGCGATTTCCGCCCCTGCCGCTGTGGCCTCCGCGAGCGCACAGGGCTCGCAAAACGTGCCGGCGGAGATTCCTGCGGGCGCGCTTGCAAAGCACTATGGCGGGAAGCAGTTCGAGTACGGCTTCGCGAGCGTGTGCAAGATGCTCTTGCCGTGTGAGGAGCTCAAAGGCAAGAAGGTGCTCGACATATGCTGCAGGCGCGGGCGCGGCGCATACAAGCTCAGCTCCCTGGTCGGCGATAGCGGCGAGGTGATGGGCGTCGATTGGAGCCCGTCGTATGTCGAAGAGGCGAAAGACGGCATGAGCCGCGCGTGGCACGAGAGCGGGCTTTCGCGCAACAACATGGAGTTCCGCGTCGCCTTCCCTGAAGACCTGATTGGCGCAGGCATCGGGTCGTCTGTCTACGATGCAATCTACGTGAATAACGTGATCACGCTTTTCTACGACCAGGAGCAGGCAATACGGGAATTTGGCCGTGTCTTGAAACCGGGCGGACTGCTGATTTTGGAGACCATCTTCGCGGACCGGCCGCGCACCGACTCGGTCGTGGACGAGGCACGCTCCATCGGAAACAGCGTGCAGGCCGCGCGAACCGAGCGGGAGAACTTCGCGTGGCTTGAGGCTGCGGGCTTTGAGGCGCCCTCTGTCGAAGAGTCCTTCGGGGTCGAGGCCGATCGCGGTTACAAGGCGGGGCATGTCGTGCCGAAGGTGGCAGGAGACGAAAACGTGAAGTTCACGGCTGTGTCGCTCTACGTTCGCAAGAAGCGCTAAACTTTGCGGCTAGGCGCCGTGCCTTGCAAAGGGAATGAGGCGCCTGCCAGGTCGCTGCGGCTTGGCAGGCGCCTTTCGCATAAAAAGGGGGAAACAATGGCTGAAGTGCCTGTTGACAAGCGGTTTCGCGGGTCGGTTCGGCTGGTGACGCTGCTGTTGTGGCGCATCGCGAAGTCGACCAACGTGGAAGATGGCTTTCGTGCTGCGCGCGAGCTCAAGATGTTCGATGCCGAAAACGAAGCGTTCACGAGGCGCTGCTTTGCGCTCGACGCGCAGCTGGAGGCGGGCGAAGAGCTTGCGGAGCCTCTTACGATGGAACTGGTCGACGAGCTCCAGGCGTGCGCCATCAGGCTGAACTCCGCCGATCCGGCGTAGCGCAGGCGGGGGTTCTCGGCAGAGCCCGCGGCATCAGATGGGGCATTTGCTTGTGGACGCGATGCCGCCCGCAAGCTGGTGCGATTATTCCCCGAAGAGGCTCCGATCGACGGGCAACCCCTTTGTTCTTCCGCCAATTCCCCAGGTCGTGTGCATATCAGCGGTTCGCGCTCCCTTCGACTGGGAACGCGCGCGGAACGTCTCGCAAAAGCCCCTGAATCCGCGCAGCAACGATTCGGTATCTGAGTGGTTCTCGGTTTGCAAGAATGCCTTGAGCGCGTCGTAGACGTCATCGCTCGCCCTGCTGCGCAGATGCGGCGCCCTCACGGCGAGCCATCCTCGCAAGGCGGCGTTCATGCTCGTGGCATTATCGTCATCGTCCGCGAACAGGTTTTCGATGGGCTTCCAATACTGGTCATAGAGCCGTTCCTGCTCCTCGTATTCGACGTCGGAAAACAAGAGGTTCCTCGCAAGGTCCGCTGTGGTGAGCGGCATTCCCTTCGAGTTCAGGCTCTCGAACACCGTTTGGGGACAGTCGCTTTCCTCGACCTCGGCGACGATGATGGTCAGCTGCTTGAGGCCTCGCCATATCGTTTCCGCATCAGATTCGGCTTGCAGGTAGCTTTTGAAGCGCTGGTAGTTGGAAACGACGTTTTTCGACAGATCGTCCTCCTCGGGAAGGTCGGTATGGTTGAGCACCGCGGTCATGGTCGCCCTGTCGAGCCGCGAGAGAGTCAGCTTTTCCTTGCGCGAAGCTTCCTCGGGATTGCGACCGTCCGCGAGGAGGAACCGCGCGCGAAGCTCGGCTGCGTCGGTTCCGTCTTCGAGGACCGTTCCTTGTTCTTCCAGATAGTCGGCCAAAGCGGCGATGAGCAGCGAGATCGTTGCCGTGCGCTGCTGCCCGTCGATAATGTCGATCGCCTGTGTCTGCGCGCTTGTGAGCTCCGGGTCGGGCGAATAGAGCACCGTCCCAATGAAGTGCTCGCTTTGCGTCTCGCCCGCATGAGCGCAATCGCGCCAAAGCGTCGCGCATTGCTTGTCGCTCCAGGTGTAGACGCGCTGGTAGACGGGAATGATGAAGTGCGTGTGCGGTGCCCCGAGGTAATCGAGGAAGGTGCGCTGCGTCGTTTTCATGCCATCTCTCCTAAAGTGTCGCGTCCGTGTTGCGCATCTCGGCACGTACCCGTTGCGCATATGCTTCGTCGTGGGCTTTCTGACGGGTGAACCCGCTGGTCAATGTGGGGGCGCCGTTAACGGCCCAATCCATGGTGCGGAACTTCTTTACCGCATGGTAGCGATAGTTTTCCGCCCAGACGAAGCAGAAGTTGCGCAGCTCCCGCAACAGGTCCTCAGTCGTGCCGGTGTAGTCGTCCTCGACGTAGCGCTTGAAGATGCTGTACACCTCGCCGGGCCCGTGCGCACGAACCTTTCGGAACCTTACCGAAAGCCACCCTTGAATCGCGTTATCGAGCCGAAGGGAGCCGGGGTCGGGCACGAACAGGCTCTCGATGATGCTCCAGTACGTGTCGTAGAGATAGGTTTGCTGCGTGTGCGTTTCGGCGAGTAGAAGATAGTTTCGCACCAGGTCAGCGGTAGTAAGAGGTGCACCTTTGGAGTTCAAGCTCTCGAAGATCGGCTGCGCGCTCTCCGTTTTCTCGACTTCGGCGAAGATGACGGAAAGGAGGTTGAGCCCCTGCCAGAGCGTCTCGGCGTCGAAGTCGGGCTCGGCCATCTTCTCGCTGAAGAACGCGAGGTTGTGCGCGATGTTCTCGGAGGCGATATCGTCGGGCTTGGCGCCGAGCAGCGCGTCGAAGTAGGAGGCGCGGTCTCCTCGGGAGAGCACGAGCTTGCCGGGAAGGCTCGAATTGCCGTCGAGCAAAAGGTAGTGCGCCTCGATTTCGTCTGCCGTGGTATGGGCGAGGGTGGTGCCCGTGTTCTTCAGGTGGCGAACGAGCGCGACCAGGATAAGCGAAACGGTTGTCGTGCGCTGCTGGCCGTCCACGATGGAGAAACGGGCGTTGCCATTCTCGTCGTTGCGCTCGGGGGCGTAGAGGAGCGTTCCGACGAAGTGCTGCGAGGCGGACCGTGCGGCACGGAAAATATCGAGCCAGAGCTCCTCGCATTGGCGGCGCTTCCACGAATATGCTCGCTGATAAGGGGGAATAACGAATCGAGTTCGGGATGCGCCCACGATATCGAGCAAAAGCGCATTACTGGTTTGCATACGAACTCCTTGGGTACGGTGGTGTGTCCTTTTGTTTAAGTATGCGGTGCGCGGAGGGTTCGCTTGGACGGTGCGGGAATTATGGGACGAATCGCGCGGCTTTGTTATGGAACGGGTACAAGGCGTTGTGCGGGCGTGCCGCCCTCGTTGTAATCCGAGGCGAGCCTGCTTTCCACCAGGTGTGCGGCTTGCTCGGGTGCCTTCCTAGTCGTAGTACCCCAGGTCGAAGCCGGCGTCCTTGGAGCCGCACCCTCCCTGGTAGCACGTGGGGCGGAAGTTGAGCACCTTGTTGGCAATCTCGGGCTGCGTGCGAAATTTCACGAGCATGTTATAGACTGCCGCGCCGTCGATGGCGACGATGCGGTCGTTCTTCGATTTCATGGCGAAGTAGACGTCGGCGGCAGTGCGCCCATCGACGGAAATCGGGTCTTTGATGTCGTCGAAATGGCGCGGCTCGGGGAGGTCGACGAAGGAACAGAACTCGCGGTAGATGTCGTCGTTTTCGGGAGCGAAGAGCGTTTTCGAGTAATCGGGCCGATGGGAAAGATGCGACGTCTCCTCGTTGAGCCGAGCATCGAGCTCCGCGAAATACCGTCGCGCGGTTTCTCCTC